>NZ_JAUBVX010000095.1:0-10497 GCF_036706065.1 Microcoleus sp. A2-C3
TCGTTTAATCACCCTTATTTTCGCCTGGTTTAATTGACTTTATACTACCCCTTCGTAAAAAACCTACACCTGTCAGCTGGGGGTGTGTCCTCTAGAGAGGGGCTGGGGGTGTGTCCTCTAGAGAGGGGCTGGGGGTGTGTCCTCTAGAGAGGGGCTGGGGGTGTGTCCTCTAGAAAGGGGCTGGGGGTGTGTTTCCGCCTCGGCCTTTGAGCGGGATTGGGTTGTATCCATTCTGCAAAATCCAACCCTGAATAACCTCTAGAACACCTTCAACGTGATACTTTGCATCTTGTTCTGTAAAGCGCAAAAATCTCACGCCAAGCGATTCCAACCGAGATTGTCGTTCTCGATCGCGCTTTTGCGCTTCCTCACTGTCATGGGAAGATCCATCAATCTCGATCGCCAGCATTAATTGTTTGCAGTAAAAGTCTACTATGAATTCATCGATAGGCCGTTGGCGATCGAAATCATAGCCCATGATTTGTTTGCCTTTGACATATTTCCAAAGACTAATCTCGCCTGGGGTCATATTGTTGCGCAACTGGCGAGCAAATTCCTTAAGTTTGGGGTTATAGGGGATGATGTGGTATCTCATAAAGCTGAAGATACGTAATTGTGATTTATCTTATGATATCCTCCCATAGGTGATTTCCTTGGTGGCTAAATCCAAAATCCAAAAAATAATATCCGATCGCACCTCACCTTTACCCGATCGTGGCACAATCTGTTTCACACTATTAATAAACCAAAGGAGGAATTTTATCATGTGGCTGTTAATCATTAAATGTTCTGCGGAAAGCTGGACTCTCAATTCCAAAGCTTTCAAAGTCATTGCTGACAAATATCCGGCTACGCCTCTTTCTTCCAAAAAGATGAAAGGCGACGGTGAACGGATCATGGAATATCAGATTGAGAATGTCAATGATGTAGAGGATTTTATGGAAGAATGCTTGACTTTAAAGGGCTTTACTGCTAGTTTTGAATCTCTGTAAATCTAAAATTGACTGAGAGTGCGATCGCCCAAATCGACTAAAAATTCTAGGATTGGCGATCGCAACTTTCCCCAGCGTGGTTAAAATTAGTTAGAGCTACGAATGCGCCCGTTGTAATTGACTGTGATGCTTCCATCTTGGGAAACAGTAACAACCGTCTCTACCGTATAGACAGACGAACCGGGTTTGTAACCTTGAAAAGTAAATGTCCAAGTACCATCGCCATTGTCAACAAAAGGCGATTCTGCTGATGCACCGTGCATTGATGCTTCGGCTCGATATTGTCCCAAACCGCCGTTAGCATTTTCTGCTGCTTGACGGGCTAAGTTTTTGGCTCGATTGAGCTCGATGTTATTGGAAATAACTGTAATATCGGTGAGTTGACTTTGAGAAGAGCGAAGCGGATTGCTCAAGGCGGGGGAGACTCCCACGGCTAAGGTTGAAAGCGCTATCAAACAAGCAAGTCGGGTGTTTAGTTTCATAATACAAACTCTTTATAGTTTCTAAACTCTACAGGACTTGTGCTAATATACCCGGAATAGAGAAGACGGCGGTTGAAACCGCGTCTACACAAATGATGTCCGAGATCAGAGGGACTCAAGAAAATAACGTAAAATATAATTTTTACCGGTTTTCTTCAACCCGCGGAGGCGGGTTTTGTTTGTGTAGACGCGAATTCCATTCGCCCGGTTTTCTACGAACCAATTTTACAGTGAATCAATCTAACACGATATGAATCATCGGTTTAATTTTTAATTTTTAATTTTGAATCGGCGGGCGTTTCCCCGTCGTTCAAATAGCGGTAAGTCATTTTAGAAATATCCCGAATTAATGTTTGAGCCGGCTTCTCTGTTTCGGCCGGATGCTTCACCATCACCGCCACTAAATAACGCTTACCGTTTGGCAAATCCACCATCCCTGCATCAGCTAGCATTGTATTGATGTTGCCCGTTTTGTGAGCAATCACTGCTCCTTCGCCCAAGCCTCTCGGTAGCAAAGAATCGTTTTTAGTTTGGCGCATGATTTGCAAAATACGATCGCGCGATTTGACAGAAACCAAATTTCCGCGATCGATCTGGGCTATGATATTGATCAAATCCTTCGGGCTGGTAGTATTCGTTCCCTCCAAATCCGGCAACTTATTGCGCAACACCGTCGCCCTCAATCCCCAGTTGGCAAATTGCTGATTCAAAACCTCAGCACCTCCCAACAACTCAATCATCATATTTGTCGCCGTATTATCGCTGATCACAATCATTTTTCTGGCAACTTCCAAAGCCGAATATTTCTTACCAGGCCCGTCATCTTGCATATCTCCAGAACCGCCCACAATATTTTCCGGCTTCACAGTTAACGTCTGATCTAACTGGATTTTGCCCTCGTCTACTGCTTGGAAAAAAGCTACTAAAATTGACACTTTAATCGTGCTCGCTGAAGCAAAAGGAGTATCGCCGTTAAAATTTAGGTAGCTTCCACTATCTAAATCAACTAGAAATATTCCTGCTGTCAAAGTAGGATTTTCTGTTGCTAAAACCTGAACTTCCGTTTTCAAAGCTGCTAATTCTTGATTCAATTGCAATGCTTCTGGGGCGGCTGGGGCTGCAACTGCGCTATCGGCTGGGTTTTTCTCGCCTGCGGGCGTTTCTTGTGTCGCTACACTCGATCGACTCACAGCATTTACCACTGACAGCAGCGTACCGCAAATCACCGCAATCCCAACTCCCAAAATCAGCAACCGAGTAGCGTATACCAACGGTGGCACGTTCCGAGTTGCAGAGCGTTTGCCCGGTCTCTGGCTCGATTGCGGGCGTGGCTTCGGCACGGGAGCTTTTTTGAGCTTGGGGGCTATTATCGGGTCTGGAATGCTCTCTGGTGGTGTGCTGGCTCGACTTTTCCGAGGTGCGAGGGGAGTTGTAGTTTGGGTTTCGCTGATGGGATTGCTGGCGGGAGTGCTGACAGGAGAAGTCGGTTCGGGAAAATCGAACATATCCACAGCAGCGAGGCCTTTTTTACGCGGTTGGCGAGTCTTCGACTGGGGAGTTTTGGTGGTTCGGGGTTTTCTGGGATTAATCGCCGATTGGGGATTTGACAAAAAGTCCTGCGCGCTCAATTCTGCGGGGGTAGGTGCGGGAGTATTGGCTCTACTTCTCTTGCTGCGGCTTGGTTGCGGTGGGAAAGTCGCAGGTTCTGATGTGGGAATTTCCGGGCCGTTTGGCGGTTGAGGAGGGCGGCGGCTACCGGATTTGCCAGACTGACTTGCTTTGCCGGATTTAGGTGGCTTTGGGCCGGAGTCGGCAGAGGCCAGCGAGGACATCACTGATAATATCGATCGTTTGGGAAACCGCTCTGCCACGTCTTACTCCTTCTGCACTACTGTAAAGTTTAAGTTTAAGATTTTTTAGCTTACCAGCCAATCAATTTGAGATTTGGGATTTGAGATTTTGGATTGATCCCAAACGCACCCGTGGTATCAGAAACCGGGTTGATTGCTGGGAAATTACCTTAAAGCGTAGGTTTTTAGTCAAGAAACCCGGTTTCTTTGGTGACAAGTGGGTAGGTCAAGTTGTCACCAAAAATTGTCAATCTCACATCCCAAATTATCACCATTTGCCCTAAGTATCCGTTGGATTTTCGGGCAAAGCCCCATCAAGAATATCAGAAACTGGCGATCGCGGATAACTTTTCAATCCCCATTCTGTTTGACGAATCACGCCCCGCAGCATGGCGACTTCATCCACTGTCGGATAAGCGCGATTGTACAAACGCCGAAATTTTTCCATCCGACTTGCTGCTGTGTGCGGCTGCAAATAGCCAATTTTCAGCAGCAGCCCTTCTAATTGCTGGTAATATCCCTCCAGATTTTCCAAGGGAGCACTGTTGGGGGGAGGAGAGGGGGAGAGGGGGGGAGGGGGAGAGGGGAAGAGGGGGAGAGGGGGGGATTGGGAAAATATTGCCTCTTCCTTATTCCTTGTATCTGTTAAATCCGTTACAGAATTTGTTACCGAACTTCCTTCTTCCTTCTTCCCTCTTCCTTCTTCCTTCTTCCTTCGGAAACCTTCCTCGCGATACAATTCATAGCAGCAAATAGCGACAGCTTGGGCAAGATTTAGCGAAGTGTAAGCATCGCTGCTGGGAATCCGAATCAAGCGCTGGGCGCGGTTTAATTCGCTGTTAGTCAATCCACAGTCTTCTCGACCAAAAATTAGGGCACTGGGGGCTTCTAGCAACCAATGTAAGGCATCTGCTGGTGCTTCTAGCTGCATTGGGTGCGATCGACCATCATCTCCTGTAGTTGCGATCGCCCTGACACATCCTACCAAAGCAGCAGGCAAACTCTCAACAACCTTCGCCGTTTCCAGTATGTCAGCAGCGCGCACAGCCATCAATCGGGCTTCTTCCCCTAAATGATCGCACTGGGGATTTACCAAAATTAATTGGCGCAAACCCATATTTTTCATGACGCGGGCTACTGAACCCACGTTTAATGGCCCTGCGGGTTCGACTAAGACTATTCGGATGTTGGCTAATGCCGTTGCGACCATTTTTACTGGGAGATATTTTGCTAAATTGAGAGTTATTGCATAAATCTTGGATTTCTAGGAAAACCGCAGATCTAATGCAGATTAACCTGCATCACTGGGGATTTAAGCCCCCACCTTTAGGTGGATTGTTTTTAGGCTGGGGCTTAAATCCCCTGCCTAAAAACTTCGCTGTCAACTGTCAACTGTCAACTGTCAACTGTTAAGCAGATAATTTAAGATGGCGTATTGTCAAAATTAGCATGGCTAAGCAGCGATTGAAGTCTGAGTTACCGACGAAGATGTGTCCGGTGTGCGATCGACCTTTTACTTGGCGCAAAAAATGGGCCGACTGCTGGGATGAGGTGAAATACTGTTCGGATCGCTGTCGCCGTCGCCGCAATAGTACAGAAAATTAAGAATCTCTTGCTATTTGCCAAACTGAGGCTAAAATTGCAAAGGAAAAATTTTAGGTTAAAGTATGGCATCGCAACAGGTGGAACCAAAGCTAGTTATTCACGGCGGTGCCGGTAGTTGTCTGCAAAGCAAGGGCGGAATTGAAGCGGTGCGCAAATCGCTTTACGATGTTTTGGAGGCAGTTTATCCGCTGCTGAAAGACGGTGCAAGTGCCGTAGATGCAGTCGTGCAGGGCTGTCGGTTGTTGGAAGATGACCCGCGATTTAATGCCGGTACGGGTTCTGTGGTACAGTCGGACGGGCAAATTCGGATGAGTGCTTCGCTGATGGACGGTTTGGCTCAGCGTTTCAGTGGCGCGATTAATGTTGCTCGTGTGCAAAATCCGATCGAACTTGCTAAGTTTTTGCAGACTTCGGACGATCGCGTACTATCAGATTATGGTGCGGCGGAATTGCTGCGAGAACTTCATTTGCCGATTTACGATCCGATGACGGATTTGCGTTTGCACGAGTGGATGCAGGAACGTCAAGGTAATTTTAACAGAGCAATGGCTAATGTGGTGGCGGAACCTGCGGGTGTTGGCACGATCGGAGTTGTAGCTTTGGATACTCAGGGATGTTTGGCTGCTGGAACATCGACTGGCGGTAAGGGTTTTGAGCGCATCGGGCGGGTTAGCGACTCTGCTATGCCGGCGGGAAATTACGCGACGGGCAATGCGGCGGTTAGCTGTACGGGTATCGGCGAGCACATCATGGATGAGTGTTTAGCGGCGCGAATTGTGATTCGGGTAACGGATGGTTTGAGTTTGAAGGCTGCTTTTGAGCGTTCTTTTGCGGAAGCTGACGATCGCAAACGAGATTTTGGTGCGATCGGGATTGATGCTAGCGGTGCGATCGCGATCGGCAAAACTAGCGAGATCATTCTCGGTGCTTTTCACAACGGTACGCAAATGGGCGATACTTTGGAAGCAAACAAAGGAACGTTGGT
The DNA here is from genome assembly GCF_036706065.1 of Microcoleus sp. A2-C3. NCBI lineage: Bacteria > Bacillati > Cyanobacteriota > Cyanophyceae > Oscillatoriales > Microcoleaceae > Microcoleus > Microcoleus sp. A2-C3. Next base: position 5,915 of record NZ_JAUBVX010000095.1, read on the forward strand.
TTTTGTTGCTTAGAAAAGCGGTTTGATTTTCCGTAACAAAACCCGATCTTGATTGGTAATTACGATGGTGCGCAGTGCGAACCTTACTGATAATTCGTAGGGTGTACACTGCGTACCATCCCCTTAGTTAACCGATGCTTAGGTGGCACGCTATAAAGTCAACCGGTGTGCAGTGCACACCCTACAAACTAGATATTTAATTAGTGATTCTTCGTCAAACTGTGCGCAGTGCACACCATACAAACTAGATATTTAATTAGTGATTCTTCGTCAAACTGTGCGCAGTGCACACCATACAAACTAGATATTTAATTAGTGATTCTTCGTCAAACTGTGCGCAGTGCACACCCTACAAACTAGATGTTTAATGAGTGATTCGTAGGGTGCGCACTGCGCACCATCCCCCGATATTTAATAGGTAATTTATTAAATTCGCAACTGCCAAAGTTTAACAGTACCATTATCGCTGCCGCTAACCAAAGTTTCGCTCAACTGCCCGATCGCCACCGCCGACACAGGGCTAGAATGTCCATCCAAAGTATGCAACAATTCGCCACGAAGATTCCAAATCCTAACAGTTCCATCAAAACAGCCCACTGCAAAGTATTTCCCATCCGGGCTAATCGCGGCGGCGGAAGTGATGCGAATTCCTGTTTGCAGCGAATGCAATAATTCGCCTGTTTGCAAATTCCACAGTGCGATCGTTTTATTCCCGTGACATACGAGAGTTTGGCTGTCGGGAGTAATTGCCACATAATTTTCGCTGCCAAATGTTCGCCGCACTTCTCCCCCCGGCAATTCCCACAAAGTGACGGTGGCGCGACAGAAACCGCTGGCTGCATTCAGCCCGCTGGCTATTAACGTTTTGCCGTTGGGACTCAGGGCGATCGCACTTATGTCATCCCCTTGATAGCCTTTCAAAACTTGCAACAGTTGGCCGCTATTGAGGTGTTGCAGCTTGACAGTGCCACAGGTGGTGCCGATCGCCAAAATTTGCCAGTCGGGGCTCACAGCGACGGATTCGTGGCGGTGTACGTCTGCTAAGCGCTTCAGCAGTTCGCCGTTTTGCAGGTTCCAGAGTTTGACTGTGCCCGCGCGCGATCGAGTCAGCAGCGTTTTGCTAGCGGGGCTGAAAGCAACTAGCAATACGGCTGTTGAATGTCCGCAAATAGTCCGCAACAGTTCCCCGCTGTGCAAACTCCAAACCTTCACTGTACTGTCGTGGGAACCTGTTGCGAGTAATTCTCCGTCGGGACTGATCGCGGCGGATAGAATGCTGTCTGAATGCTGGAGGGTGGCTTTTAAGGTTGCCCCGGATGAGGTTTTTGGTTGTTTTTTATACCCGGCTATTACCAGCCAGTCGATCGCATCTCTCCAATTTTTGAGGGCATTTCTCGGCCGATTTGTCAGCGTTTCTATATATCGATACAAAGTTTTGGATAAGTCAACTTCTACACCTTTGATTTGTTTGTTGAGAAGTGCCGCAATTTCGGCCGGGCTGCAACCGCACAGCAAGCCGCACAAGTGCCTTTTTTCCACGGGTGTCAGCCCTCTTCGGGTGTGCGGGGCAAATTCTAGTTTGGCGTTGGCCAAGTCGGTGTAAAGCTTTTCGATGTCCCAGTCGCGGGTAGCCCGTGTAAAAGGTTCTTCTGGTCGATCGAGGGTTGAGGGTGTCATTTGTGGCAGTCGCGATCGAGTTCCTAGTCAAATTCCTAACCAAAATCCTAACATTCGCTGTGCGCGATCGAACTGCTTTCACCGCTAATCTATTTTTAACACAGCAAACAACCAAAAGAGTTTCGGGTAAAAAATCTGTGGAAATCCTGACTTCTACAGTTTGCTAAATAATTCTACATTAACCGGAGAAACAAAATGCCTGGTATTGCGATCGCCTTATTTTTTGGCCTCGGTTTGATTTTAAGTCTTGTTGGCTATATTTGGGGATTAGTTCAAGCTTTCGGACAGGAAACTTTTTGGGGAGTGCTTTACTTAATTGTACCCTGTGCTGCCTTAGTTTTTTATATCAAAAATTGGAGCAATCAACAAATTAGAAAAACTTTCTTGATTCAATGTGCTGGCTTGCTAATGTTTATTTTGGGAGGTCTTACTACTTCAGTATTTTATGGCGCAAATTTTACAAACAGCCCGGATTCTGAGCTGAATCAAGAACTAAAAAATAACAATCCATCGCCCTCTTCTTTTCCTGGGGATCTTAACACTTCTCCATCACCAAGTCAAAAATCACCTCCGAGTTCTGGGCTATCTCCTCAAAGTTCTCTAGCACCCGATAGCAAAGATGAGTTCAAACAATCGATGAAACTCGGCTATGTCTACTACGCGCAGCGAGACTATCCAACGGCTTTAATCCATTTTAACAAAGCTTTGCAGGTGCGTCCTGGCGATGCTTATGCTGTCAAGGCTATTGAAAATACCAAAAGCGCGTTAGCGAAGCCCTCGAAGAGGATCGTCCAAGCAAAGGCTAAATAACCCACATACACATTCACTTGAAATTGATTAAACATAAAATCATGAAACAGACATCAGATAAACTAAAATTCGTGGAAATGTTCGCATTTTGGATACAGCTATTTGTTGGGGGGAGTTTTTTATTGGTCGGTTTGTTTGGGGGTTTGTCTTCTGGCAGTTTTTTCGTTTATTTATTTGCTGTAGTTGGTTTGCTGTTGATGATATTCGTAGAGATTGAGACAATTACATTTGACAAAAATCTCGGTCATCTGACTATCAAGCGGCATAAACCACTCATTGCCAAGACGAAACTTATCAAACACCTACTTCAAGATATTTCAGGTGTGGAAATACAGGAAATGTCAAGTAGCGAGAGCAATACCTATCGTGTCTGTCTTGTGTTGCACTCAGGTAAGCAACGTGTTCCTCTAACTTCTTCCTTCAGCACTGGTTTAGGAAGCAAGCACAAAAAAGCCGAAGTCATTGCGACATTTTTGGATATCCGAAATTACGGTCTTGATGGCTTTCCCACAGACAACTCTAACGAACTTAAATGGGAGACTATAGCAGAGGAAATTACCCACTGGGAAACTGCAATCAAAAGTGATTCTAATGATGCTGATGCTCACCTGAGATTGGGATTAGCTTTGATACTTCAAGACAAAACAAAAAATAAAGAACAAGCAATGGGCTATCTAAAACAGGCCGAGACTTTGTTCAAAGCTCAAGGCTGTGACGAAGAAGCTATGCAGGCTGCTCAACTTTACGGCGCGGCTTATTGGGGAATGCTGGGAAAGTGAGGTTCAGATGCAGTCTTGGATACACTCCGACTGAAGAAACCAAACCGGGTTTTTTTGCAAAAATACTTCGTTGTAATCCGCAGATTCAGTAAAAAGTCCGGTTTATGGGTTTTATCTAAGTCCTAATTATCCGACATCTAAACTTTACAGCCAAGTTTGAATAAACTCTTGTGGGGAGTAGGAGTTAGGCATCTTGCCCGCCCTCAACATACAATAATTATGACTTTTATGAATTTAATTAATGAATTATATGAATTGACCTGAAAAGAAAACTGTTTAATAATTGTAGTTAAGAGCTTTTCTGTAGAAATCATAGGAAAACTAAATTTTTCAGTCAAAACTCTGCAAAATTTTGTAAAAAATTTCAATTAATTACACGGGAGCTAATACCTAAGATGAAAGTTATTAAAAAAACCGAACATCTTCTAAAGCTTAATAATTTAGGAGAAATGATTTATGGTGCGATATCTCCTACAGTATGGGTAACGGGATTTTCAGGAATACCTTTATTTATGATGCTCTTGATTATGGCATCTGCTGGAGTGGAAAGACTTTCCTGCAACAAAATTGAGCCAAAAATCGCAACTTGCGAACTCAGTAGATCGAGTTTTATGGGGTTAAAGCAAGGCGAATTAATCTCGATCGAGCAAGTCCAGGGAGCTAGATTTGAGACAAGCAAGACTACTGATAGTGATGGCAGACCCATGACTGTGAACAATGTATTTTTAGTAACTAAGGAAGGGGAATTATTGCTAGCAAATCAAAGTGCCGAGGATGCAAATTCGTTCAATAAATATATACAAATCTCTACCGGAGGGTTGGTGATAGAAAAAGATAATCGGTTATTAAGTTTTGGGATAATGCTTTTTCCTAGCTTGTTTTTAGTTATTGGTTTTGGAGTCTTTTCTGGTGTATTGCGTTCTTTTATTGTTGAAACTTACATTTTTGACAAAAATGCAAGTACCTTAACTATGAAGAAAAAAGGAATATGGGTGAATGAAGTTTCTGAACGCTCGCTCGCTGAAATTTCAGAAGTCGAATTAGAAACAAAACACACCGAAAATGGTATCTTATGCAAGGTGTATTTGCTAACCAATGGGGGCGATCGCCTCTTTTTAAGTAGTAGTTTGAATCATAAAAAACAACAAAAAATGGCTGATTTAATTCGCAGCTACCTCAACCGGCGATCCGTCTGAATAAATACACCGATCTCAAAACCGATCTGGAAAATTCTGCAAAATAGACCTCTTGCAAAATAATTTTATGATATAATGGAAAGTTTTGCTTTACTGGATTGAATCCAAAGTCTTAACTTAT
>NZ_JAUBVX010000096.1:0-9760 GCF_036706065.1 Microcoleus sp. A2-C3
CATCAATTTTACCCTCGCTGATCCACGAATCAACACCAGTTTACTTGACGATAGGGCTTAACCGAGAAGTATTGGGTTCCGCAGTGATATTCAGGAATCCAAACCCGCAAATCGCTGTTATACAAGCGAAAATCGGTGTCTCTTAACAAAAATCCCAAGTAAATTAACAAGTTACAGGCGATCGCGCTGTGGACTTCTGAACCTCCTGACATAGCAATAATCTCTCCGTTACAGTATTCGTGACGTTCTTCGGCCGTTTCCTCGATCGCCCGGTATTCATCTGGAGTGAAGCGAGTCTTTGTTGCATCTGAAGCAAGGTTTGGCGGGTTGGTTGAAGCAATGACCACGATCGCACCTCCTAAATAATTAGTCCTGAAATAATTATGACCTAAAGCTAGATAATTTTCCTAACCCAGAGGCATTTTTCGGGATTCCATTCAAATTATGGGGTAGTGCTCTGAAGGAAAGGATCAAGATGATAAAACAAAACCAAATTCAAAGAAAAGTAAGCATCTAGAGTTGTAAACTAGCATTATAATGATGCACCAAACGCCAAAAATCAGCAATATGATTTTCCAATTTCTTAGAGAAGGATCAGCTCTTTCTCACCAACCTAGATATTCGTCGAATGGTGCAATTGAAGCGATCGATATAGCTCAACCACTATTTTTATCTACGATGAGGTTTACTGGGCAATACGGTAGTGCTTTTATGTAAAGAATGGAGAAAATTGAGGCGGTTGAGCCTTCAGCATTGCTAATCTGATTTGGTGATTGTAGTCATGAATGAAGTTCCAAATAGCACCCTTGTGATTCTCCAACTTCTTAGAAAACGATAACGTCTTCCTGACTAATCGCGAAATTCGCGGTCTGAGCGTATTATTCAATCTTTCAATGTAACTGGTTAATCCACTTTCCTTATCGACCGACTTATGCCGTTTACGGGCGTACAACCGCAGCATAGGCTTCCCAATGATCCGTATAAATCTTGGCGCATTGGCGATAGACACTCGGTAGGGAATCTCATCATGAGACTCCTCAAAAGACTGGCACAGAGCTCTTATCCTGCATCCTTTACATAAAAGCACTACCGTTATTTATACTGCTACGAGTAGCCAAGCCCGCGTAATGGCAAACAATAAAGTCACTTTATCACTTTTTTAAAGAATTAAATCATTAATTCAACATAAAGATACTTGACAGAATGCAATATTTATGTATTGCTAGATTGTCGCTGAAAAAAGCTCCGACTTCCCCAAGCTAGCGCTGTAGGTAGACGGAGCTTTTTATGAAACCTGCCATCTCAGAAATAGTTAAATTTTGATAGAGATGATTACATTTTATTGAGCTGCGATCGCAATTCTTCCAACTCAGCATCAATCACCGGACTCGCCTCCGAGGTACTAGGAGCAGCCGCAGTTTTACCCGCTGCCGGCAATTGACCTTGAGACACAGAACCTCCAGTCAGTTGAGCTTTCATCTGAGCCAACTCGTCGTCCACATCGCCACCGGCTTCGAGCGAGCGGAAAGCTGCTTCTAAATCGCTGCCGCCAGCCGCCAGTTCTGCTGAAGCTCCCGCGCGAGCTTCTATCTGCAAAACTTTTTCTTCCATGCGATCGAAAGCTGCCATTGAACTGCCAGTATTTAGGGAGCCAATGGTGTTGTTGAGCTGTTCCTGAGCCTTCGCAGCGGAAATTCTCGCCTTGAGCATATCCTTCTTCGTCTTAGCTTCGGAAATCTTGCTCTCCAAACCAATCAAGTTGCGCTTGAGGCTTTCCACCTGACCCGATTGCTGTTCTAGACTGGATTTCAGAGTAGCAGCCGTTTCAGCGTGAGACTTTTTGCGTACCAGAGCTTCGCGGGCCAAAGTCTCGTCTCCTTTTTGCAGGGCGAGTTGAGCGCGCTGCTGCCACTGGTTAGACTGGGATTCAGCTTGATTGTACTGAGTCTGGGTGCGCTTTTGAGCGGCGATCGCGCTGGCAACGGCTTGACGCAACTGCACCAAGTCTTCCTGCATATCCGTAACGGACTGTTCTAAAATCTTTTCCGGGTCTTCAGCTTTGTTGACCATATCGTTAAGATTGGCTCTGACGACTCGGCTAATGCGGTCAAATAATCCCATAATGCTATTTTTCCTGGTGAGGTGTACGAAGTAGGCGGAAAGCAGGCTTGATAGCGTTAGCCCGCGATGGTGAGACTCAGTTGGTCAGATTTTTAGTGCGATCGAGCCTTTGGCAATTTTGCAAACATATAAATACAGTTTAAAGCGATCGAGTCAGTGGTGCAGGCAAGCTGATTGATGCACCTATCTATTGAGTTTAACTTCGATCCGGGAATTCCCCAACACGCTTGTGAAGTATCTCTAGCTCCGCTGTTAAAAATTTTTTGCCTTCCCAACTATTGTGCTGCTGGTTCAGGTTCAGGATGCGGGCGGCTCGCCCGACGGCAATTTGGGTGTATTATTGCCCGGAAGCATTTGTGCTTTCATCGCCTGCAACTCGGCATCGACATCGCCAGCACCTTCGAGAGAGAGAAACTGCTTTTCTAAATCACTGGTTCCGAGTTCGGCGATGGCTTCGGAGCGAGCTTCTAGCTGCATGACTTTCTCTTCCATTTTTTCAAAAGCGCTCAAAGCGCTGCCGGTACTGAGATTTCCCATCATTTCTTGCAGCCTTTCCGAGGCTTTTGCCGATCGAGCCCTGGCAATATACATATCTTTTTTAGATTTTGCCTCAGAAATTTTACTTTCGAGCGATCGCATATTGTCTTTAAGCTGAGTCACAACAGCATTCTGCTGTCCGAGACTAGCTTTCATCGCCGTTGCCGTTTCTTGATAAGATTTCTTGCGCGTCAGAGCTTCCCGCGCCAAATTGTCCTCACCTTTTTGCAAAGCTAGCTGCGCCCGCTGATACCATTCTGTGGCTGTGGACTCAGCTTGCGAACACTGGCGTTCGGTGCGTTTTTGAGCGGCAATCGCCCCTGCTACAGCCTGTCTGAGCTGGATTAAATCTTCCTGCATATCCATTACAGCTTGTTCCAGAATTTTTTCTGGATCTTCGGCCGCCCCGATCAAACTGTTAATATTGGCTCGAATCACTCGCCACAGGCGATCGAATAATCCCATTTTACCTATCTCCCGATTTTCTTAAATTTTAGATTTAGGACTGGAAATTGACAATTTAAAAACCAATTTTGTGTTAGACAAAACATTGATCATTGTCTAGCTTTGTCTAACAATTTAGTGAATTTTTTTCACCCTTTACCTAGTTTATGGTTGATAGTATTGCGGCTTCACCCCTTTTGCTTGGAGTTCCTTTGCCAAACGTTCTGCTGAGGCAGCATCGTTCAAAGCCCCCATTTGAATTTTGACACCCTTTGAGAAGTTCCGCACGTAGGCATCAGGAACTGCGGTTTTGGCTTGTTGCAGCGATTTTTCATTGGTGTAATCGGTGACAACGTAATAGAAACCGTCGGCAGCCCGTGTCGGATTTCCTAGCGGGGCTGTTGCGGCCGGGGCTGCTGCTGCCGGGGCTGCTGTCGCCGGGGATGCGGTGGCAGGCTGGGCTGGGGAGGGTGTTGGAGGCAGTGTCGGCAGAGTAGGGACAGGCTGGGCGGCGCTGGGGCTGGGACTGGGAAGCAAAGCGCTACTCAGATTGTTGAGTCCTTGTTCCCTACCTCTGGCCGGGTTGCCGTCTTCTGTAGGAATCGGGACAGCGCCGATGGGGGCAGGAGGTGCTGCTGGATTGGGCGGGATTGATGCTTTTGGCGATGGGGAAGCAATCGGGCTGGCTGTCGGCTTGACATTGCTGAGAGTGCTCAAATCTAGCTCGACAAATTCTTTGGATGCCAGATTTGGAGCTTTTGGCAGTTCCTTGCTGCTGCTATCTACGACAGTAGCTGCGGGAGTGTCGTTTGGAGAGGGGCTGGTGCGATCGAGCAAACGATTCAGGCCTGCCATTTTAGCCAGACTTGACGGGTGCATAACTGCGTAACCCAAAGCTGTGCAGGACAGCAGAAACAGCAGCATCGAACTCAGTCCCAAGGGCGTTAACAGACTGGCGGCTAAACTCCGTTCTTCTGCGGGCTCGGCTTTTTGTTCATCCAAACTTTCGATCAATTTTTCGCTGGATTCGAGATAGTTGTTGGGTGCCAAGCCACTGCTAGATAATTTTGTGCCTCCCCTAGTAGTAGCTAGCGGGGCATCGCCCTGGATGCCGGCAAGAGATAGGGGCAGGGACAGCGGCTGCTGGGTTTCCTCCGCAGCCTGCGGCGGCAGGTTTTGGGCCTGCTGTTGCTCGGTTGTGCCTGTTTGCTTGCCGCTGCGAACTGATGGCGACACCCACTGTTCGGCGCGCCGCCTGTGCCTTCTGTACGTTGTCAGTTCTGCTTCTAGGTTTACATCCATACACCCCAGGACTGCTTGCAAAGCAGGCTTGATTGGGGTTGATGAGGATTGATGATTTGGGGATTCCACCGAAGAACGCTTACTCATTAGCAAAATTCCTACCGCCTGTGAATTGATTTTAATCTTTTGATTGTAGATAGGACTTACGCACTGTACAAATTTTCTTTGGTGTGCATAACAAGACTGCTTGATCTGCGCGATGCAGAAAGCAGCATCAACTAAAGCTTTTTCTCAAAATTTCTCAAACAATCTGGGAGAATGTATTTTAGTATACTTTTTTTGCTGTTGTATATTTGAACATTTGGGTAAGTGCGTAAGTCCTATGTAGAGATCAATAATAAGCTTTAAAACTTGCCTATTTGAGAATTAGCTGTTTTTGGCGTCAAGGCAACTGCTGCTCTTGAGCCTGCTGTCGATCGCCATTTGCGATCTTTTCATTTTTATTTTAAAACTTAATTGTTGCTTTGTCCCGGAAGCTGCTTATCCAGACTCTAACCAGCTTTTTCCATCTGTAGCAACATTTTATTCATAACATCTCATCGTCGTTCTATATTTGTCGTTTTTATTGATCCCTGACAACTTTATCAACTTTTTACTGTATTTTTACCTACAAAATGAGTAAGGACTGAGCGAATTGTGTCTACATATAACGAAATTATAAATAAATTATAAAATTTGATTATGCTTTGGGGATCGCTACAACCCAGACTGCATAAAGGCTAGGATGCTCTAAAACCTGCTAGCTCCACACACGACAATTAGAGGTGAAACTGATTTACCCAAGAACTTTTATGAAAACTCCATTAACTTCAGCTTGCCGTCACTGCCGCCACTACACTCCTGAAGGGAGACGCGGGGGTATTTGTACTCTGCTGAGCGTGCCGGTGCAAAGCCAGTGGAAATCTTGTTCTTTAGCGGTTTCGCCTTTTGGGCCATCTTGGGAAAACATCACAGAAATTGGACTGTGGCAAGAACCGACTGTGACTCTGCATGAGACCGCCGTCACTGTTTCTGAGCGTAATGCCTGCCAGTTGACAGGCCGGGTGTTAACCTAAAAATCTACAGTAGCAGTTTCGGTATAGTTCGTCCGCAGCAGGAAAACTCTACTCTACTGACGATTTTAGTCGATCGCGCAAATTCCGCTCATTCAACTCACAGAAATCAGCATCTCTAACGTAAATGATCGCATAAAAAAACTAATTTCTCGATCGAGCTACGGCAACCAAGGATATTCACTAAAATCCGGTTCCCGTTTCTCCAAAAAGGCTTGTTTGCCTTCGGCACCTTCCTGGGTCATATAGTACAGCAAAGTGGCATTTCCAGCCAGTTCTTGCAGACCGGCTTGACCGTCGCAGTCGGCATTAAAAGCGGATTTCAAACAGCGAATTGCGATCGGACTTTTTTCCAGAATTTCTCCAGCCCACTGCATCCCTTCTTGTTCGAGTTGTTCCACGGGCACTACGCAGTTAACTAAACCCATTTCTAGAGCTTGCTGTGCGCTGTACTGCCGACACAAAAACCAAATTTCTCTGGCTTTTTTCTGGCCGACTACTCTGGCGAGATAGCTGGCTCCGAATCCACCGTCGAAACTGCCTACTTTTGGGCCGGTTTGTCCGAAAATGGCATTGTCTGCTGCGATCGTTAAGTCGCAAATTAAGTGTAAAACGTGACCGCCACCGATCGCATATCCTGCAACTAAAGCAATCACAACTTTGGGCATCGATCGAATCAACTTCTGCAAGTCGAGCACGTTCAACCGGGGTATACCACCTTCGTCTACATATCCCGCAGAACCTCGCACACTTTGGTCGCCGCCAGCACAAAAAGCGTATTTGCCGTCAGTATGAGGCCCCGCACCGGTAAAGAGGACAACGCCGATTTTTGTGTCTTCGCGGGCATCAGTAAAGGCATCGCACAATTCCTGCACGGTTTTGGGGCGGAAAGCGTTCCGTTTGTGAGGTCGATTGATGGTAATTTTGGCGGTGCCACCGCTTTTGTGATAGAGAATATCTTCGTAGGTTTTGGCGGTTTGCCATTCAATTTGCATATCAATCAAGTTTAAATTTGAGACCGAGTTGGAGCTATTCAGACAGCGATAATTCGCTTTTAGATTTTAGACGGATTCGGACGCATTTCCGGCAAAATAAACCGGGTTTTTACCGTTCTGGCGGGCTGTAACCTCTGTATTTTCCTGAAAAAACCCGGTTTCTGACCACTCGTGCGTCCGCGAATTAATTGAAAAAGCGTCAAATTTTTTTCCTCGTGTCTCACTCTTTTACAGCGAAACAATTTAAATGCGGTGGATTACTGACGCTGCAAAAGACTCAGCAGGTGCTTTGCTGCTTTGGCAAATACTGGATCGCGGGAGGAGAATTCGCTTGGTGCGAGTAAAGCTTGAACTTCGACAAAAGCTTCTGAGTCGAGTTCTCCTTCTTTGGTAAACAAAGTGTCTACGACTGCTATGTGTCTGGGGTCGAGGCCGAGCCGGTTTGCGATCGACTGTAGGTACATTTGCTCCCGCAGGTCGATGTGTCCGTCTACCGCTGACATTTCGTAGCCGGAACCGATCAGCAACAGTTTTTCTGATTCTGAAAAGAAAGCTGTCAGGGTTAGCAGTTCCGTAGGGTTGAAGTAAACCTGCTGTTTGGAGACTCCTTTGACAAGGCGCTGAATTAGTTCTATTCGATGGGGATCGCCAGCAGCAAAGGCTTTTAGCGTCTTTTGCAGCCGTTCTTCTTCTTCAACTGCGATCGTCCTGTCAATAATCATCACTCCCCGCAGGATGGCAATCAGAGCAGTCACAAACACTACCAAAGGAGTGATATCTTGTTCGCGGAGCTTTTGGCGGCTAATCCGGGACAACAGCTCAACAACTTCAGTGCTAATCAGGGTGGTGTCCATAATTCAAAATTACTCTCGATGGGATTGTGGTGTAACTTTATTTATCGATCTTAAGTGTTTTTAGCTAGGCAAGTATGCCATAAATTCCCTAAAAAATTTGTTTTCTTAGCGATCGCACTTAATTCTCTCCACAGCAAGTGGATAAGTAAGACTATATTAAATGTTTTCAGTTACTTAGGTATACCGTGAATTTGCCAACAGAGCCGTTGTCTATTAGTGATTCTAATTATGCTATTCACCAACGCTGGATGACTAGGGCTGTGGAACTGGCACAAGCAGCGGGTGATGCGGGTGAAGTGCCCGTAGGTGCTGCCATTGTTGACGGTGCTGGCAAATTGATTGCCGAAGCGCAAAATCGGCGAGAGCGAGACTGCGATCCGACTGCTCATGCTGAAGTATTGGCGCTGCGGGCGGCGGGCAAGGTTTTGCAAGATTGGCATCTCAACCAATGCACGCTCTACGTGACGCTGGAGCCTTGCCCGATGTGCGCTGGTGCGATCGTCCAAGCTCGGATCGGTCTACTGGTATATGGTGCAGATGACCCGAAAACTGGCACAATTCGGACGGTGGCTAATATTCCAGATAGCGCGCCTTCGTGTCACCGATTGGAGGTGCTAGGCGGTATTATGGAGTCTGTTTGTCGATCGCAGTTGCTGTCTTGGTTTGAAGCCCGCCGGAAAATTTGACAGGTAAAAGTTTGGACTGATACTTTTCGACAATCTTGGTTTGCGATCGCACTGGTGGTCAAAAACCGGGTTTGATGGACGAAAATACCTCGTTGCAGCCCGCAGATGCGGTCAAAAACCCGGTTTATTGGGTCGAAGTGCATCTAAGACTGAATGTTTAATCGAACTTGGCTAATTAGCTGAAATAATAGATGAGTAATTGCCCGATCTTTCCAGGTGGTTGACGAATCTGCTTTTCTGCTGTCTGGTTAGCTAAGGTTTTATCAGTTACAGATTATCTGTGTTGGGGACGATCGGGCGATCGGCAAAATGCCAATAGCAAAAGTGTCCCCATCGAAAGACTAAAGATTTGCCAAGCAACATATCTTTAGACTCTATATATCGATAAAGCAGGGTAATTGCCATGCGCCATACTGCCGCGATCGCCATTGAGTCCAGTAAATCATATCTAGTGAAGCCAATGCCTGCCAAGGTAGCATCTAATACCTCTCGCGTTTCTCCTTGGTTAACCTCCTTGTTCTATCCGCTAGGTCACTATATTGTCCTACCGTTTTATTTTGGCAAGATTGAGATAACCGGACAGGAACACTTGCCGAAAGATGGGCCTGTCATCTTAGCCCCGACGCATCGCTCCCGGTGGGATGCCCTGATGATGCCCTATTCAACGGGACAGAAGGTGACTGGACGCGATTTGCGGTTTATGGTAACTGCTGATGAAGTCAAAGGAATGCAAGGTTGGTTCATCAGACATTTGGGAGGCTTTGCTGTCGATATCAAGCATCCAGCAGTTAGCAGTCTTCGTTACGGTGTGGAGTTGCTCCTCGACAAGGAAATGTTAGTCATTTTTCCCGAAGGTGGCATTTTTCAGGATGGCGAAGTTCACCCTCCTAAGGCTGGATTGGCTCGGTTAGCCATGCAAGCAGAGTTGAGCAAACCGGGTTTGGGGGTGAAGATTGTACCGATGAGTATTCGTTACCGCCCGCGTATTCCTCGATGGGGTTCTCAGGTAAAAATTGCGATCGGCGCTCCGATTTTGGTGGCAGATTATGTTAATGGTGGTAGTGGCAAAAAAGAAGCAAAATTGTTGACGGCTGAACTCGAAATGGCTCTTAAAACTCTTGATGACAGTTGACAGTTAATAGTTGACAGTTGACAGTTGGCAGTTGACAGTTGATAGTTGGCAGTTGACCGAAGGAATAAGTAATTGTGATATAATATTGTTTGGTGCTGTTGAGAGTTGCGGCGCTTATTTTACTTAGTTATATCTGTATTAAGAGCCAGCATTAATGGATTGTGCTTTGAACTTTAAGCCTGGTCAAATTGTCAGTTTAGAATGTGGAGATGCGTGCTTGCATTCAGAGGTGATTCAAGTGGTTGAAGCACGTCAAATTTGTTGGGTGCGCCCTTTGATGTTGGTTGGATTGGTGTCTGGAAAGGATTTCCCGGAAAAGTGGCCGGAAGAATACACTTTATCCGATTTGCGGGATGGTGCGGATTTGTTGTGGCCGCTGAGTTTGTTTCGGGCGGCGCTGGATACGGAGGTGATTTCGTTGTTGACTGAGTTGCAGTCTCTGGACTCTGATCAGAAGGATAGCACGATCGCCTCTCGGCAACTTAGAGATTTTGTCGATCGAGTTTGGGCAGCTTTTCCGAGTGCTTTTCAATAGTCAGGAGTCAGTAGTCAGTAGTGATTCAATACTTCTCGGTTAAGGTCTAAGCGGTACTGAGAATAGAAAAATGAAGCTCCTGGCGCTGAGTACCAGTACCTC
>NZ_JAUBVX010000097.1:0-9611 GCF_036706065.1 Microcoleus sp. A2-C3
GGATTCAGGGTGAAAATATCAGGAGCGCAATGGAATATTGAGAGCGTTCCCTCTATCCTTTCTCTTCGCTGTGCTTATCTCAACGGTCAACTTTCAATTTGATGTATTTGCCAAAGTGAGATGCACCCGGGGGTTTCGATGATGTTTTGCTATTACTCGGCTGTCTCTCTTTGAGTTTTTCGAGTTCTTGTTGTAATTTTTCAATCAGCTTCTGTTGAGTCAGCACAATTTTGACCAGTTCCTCACGGCTTAACTGCTCAACTATTCCTAATTTTAGTGCTGCTGATAACTCTGGCTTTTCGCTCATCTGACTACATTACCATATTTTTCGGCTCTCAATCAACTATTTTTTACCTGAATCCTTACGTTTCGGTTTACCGATAAAAGCCACACCCCCCAATCCACGATAATCAACTATCCAATATTCTGGAATTCCTAAAAGAGCGTATTCTTCAACTTTTCGGGCATAATCTGTTTCCCAGTTAGTGCTGACAACTTCTACAACTAATTTAATCGATCGCCCTAACGTAATCACAGGTTCTCTTTCCCAAAGCGGTTCGCTGACAAGGGCGGTTTCATCTAACACGACAATATCGGGACGGCGCGCCGTAGCAGCGTCAGCAAATGGACGGATTAAACAAGTCCGGGGAATAAACCAAGGTAGTTTTTCGGCTGCGATCGCAATTCCGATTTGAGTAGCCAGTTTACCACTGACGGTTTCGTGGGGGCCTGTGGGTGACCTGTCAACTAATTCTCCGTCAGCGAACTCGTAGTGGCAGTTGTCACAATATCGATCGACAAATGTTTCAAATGTGAGAATTTTTGGCGCAGTGTAAGTCATGGGAAACTAATTGTTTTTTGCTAAAAATCCTATTCTATCAACGAACCAAATCCCAAATCAGAACCTTTCCCCGCGTGAACCAAAGCCAACTTTTCGTAACGCTTAGCGTGTTCCACCAACTCCTCAGATTCCTCCTCAGACAAGTCTCGCAGCCGCTTCGCAGGCACTCCCGCAACCAGCGTTCGAGGGGGAACGTCCTTCGTCACAACCGCCCCTGCACCGACGATCGACCCTGTGCCCACTCTCACTCCATCTAGGACGATCGCCCCAATCCCGATCAAACACCCCCGTTCAATGTAAGCTGAATGAATCACCGCTCGGTGTCCGACAGTCACAAAATCTTCCAAAATAGTCGGTTTTCCCGGATCGCCGTGCAGAATTGCTCCATCTTGGATATTGGTACTTTTGCCGATCGCAATTCGCTCTACATCCCCCCGCACCACCGCCCCGTACCAGATACTCGCGCCTGCAGCCACCTCTACCCTGCCGATGACAACAGCGCTAACAGCGACAAAAGCAGCTTGGGAGAGATCCGGCAATGGCCAATAGGCAGGATTTGCAGGCAAAGGTTCGTTGAGATTACTCATCTTTTTGGTCGATCGCGATACTTCTAGCAGATTAGCTGGTTGTTAATACGGGATATAATAAAACTATTTGCCACGTTTGCAGATAAATATGCTGGGACGCAAATAAATGATTGAATTTGCCTTGCAATACCCGATGTTTGGCCCGGAAATTCAGTGTCCCCACTGCCGCCAAACAATTCCGGCTTTAACGCTCACGGATACCTATTTGTGCGTGCGTCACGGGGCATTTGAGGCAGATCCAAAAACGGGGGAACTGGTTCATCTTCAGTCAGGGCGGCACTGGCGCCGCTGGGAGGATGAATGGTATCGCCAGCACACTCATCCGGACGGGATTCGGTTTGAAATTCACGAAGCGCTCGATCGACTTTATACTCAAGGCTATCGAGCAACTCGCGTGATCGTTGCTCAACGCTATCGGGACTTAATCAGCGCTTATTTGGAACGCAGCACGCCTTGGCGGGGCCAACCGGATTCGCCGCGTCCAAAGCTGTACGGTTTACCTGTGGATTTTAGCCCAGATCCCCAGGAGGAGCCTTGCTGGGAAGTGATTAATTTTGATTTGGAAAAAGAGCCGGGAGTTCCTACTAGATATCCCTATTTTCGGTTGTTTGAATAATCATTGGTCAGTAGTCAGTAGTCAGTTGTTATTGGTTATTTGTTATTGGTTATTTGTTATTTGTAGCAACTACCAACTACCAACTATCAACTATCAACTGCCAACTGCCAACTGTCAACTGTCAACTGCCAACTGTCAACTGTCAACTGTCAACTGCCAAATGCACCACGCCTCGATCCGCACTGCTAACATTCACCGGGCGATCGCCTTTTACGAACAGTTAGGATTTACTGTGAGCGATCGCTTTACCACAGGTTACACCTTAGCCTGTTGGATGGAAGGTCTTAACGGACGCATCGAACTAATCCAAATCCCGGAACCAAAACCCGCACCCGATGCTTTCGCAGACGAGCATTATGTGGGATATTATCATTTATCTTTCGATTTAACTGAGGCGACGACAGACTTGCCTAGTTGGTTGCAGTCTCTCAAACAGCGGTTTGAGGAAGCAGCTAAAGAAGAACCAAACCAGTTTCAAGCTTTGAAAGTTTTATTAGAACCGACTCAACAGGCGATCGGGCAAAATGTTTACGAAGTAGCTTTTATTGCCGATACAGACGGATTACCCTTAGAGTTTATCCGGCGGATGAATAGCTAATTAAGTCAGAGTTGAAACACTTCAGAAATCCCATCAGCGTGCATCTGTGTTCATCTGCTGATATCTGCGGTTAAAAAATCCGGCGTTGCTGATTTACAGTATGAAAGGCTAAATATGCCCGTCATAGAAACCAGTATTCACAAAGCGTTTGGATTTTCAACTTATTTTTTTCATACCCTGATTAAGCAACACCCAATTTATCTATTACAGCGATATGGTGCTAAATTCTGGATCAAGAATCAATCAAAAGGTTTGTTTTATCTGTGGCGCTGGTCACTCTGGCTCTACGCTTCTAGGACTTATACTGGGAAGTCATCAGGATTGTTTCTACTCGGGAGAGGCAAGGAAAGCCAGATTCATGCAAAATACAAACTACCCCATAAAAAGAACTTGCAACATTTGTGGTATCAATTGTCCAGTTTGGAAAGATTTTATTACTAGCACTCACCTAGACTTATACGAACAAATATCGCTCAAAACACAAAAGCCAATTGTAGTTGATTCTACAAAAAACACTTCTTGGCTAGAAGAACAAATAGCCACTATTCAAAAAACATCTTCCCAACCTTTTTTGATATTTATCCAAAGAGATGGGCGGGCAGTTATCAATTCCCGCACCAGAAAATATCCTCAAAAAAATGTCAAAGAAATAATTAATGATTGGAAGGAACTCATCAATGAAACCCAAGAATTGTACCGTCATTTTAATGGTAATAAAATTAAGATAAAATATGAACATCTTGCCACAAATGTAGAAAGTGTCATCAGAACGCTTTGCGATTTTTTGGAAATAGACTATCAACCCCAAATGGTTAAATATTACCAGCACGAACATCATCCAGTAGGAGGAAACAACGGAACGAAGTTTTTAATAGTAAAGGCTCAACACAAAAATACAGAAGAGTTTTTACCTAATGTATCAAAGGGTTGCTCAGATTATTACCAAAATCATGGTTTAGAAATTACTTTAGATTTGCGTTGGCGTCAAGAACTTGACCCTACTGTGGAGCGTTTATTTGAACAAATTGCCGATAAAGAAAACGAAGAATTGAAATGGGAGGTGTAGCATCGAACCAACTTTTGATATTTCTCAGACCTCTTCTCAACTCAAAATTGTTCGGAGTATTGTAAATTTGCTATGAAAATTCTGCTATTAAGCGTTCACCCTCCACAAGGAGGTGGCTCATAGCAATTCACTATTAATCTGCACTTAATAGACCTCTTGCAAAAATAATTAGGACGATGCTCAGAGCCCATCCCACAATTTTTTTTTCTTTTGGGATTGGCTTCTAGCCCGTCCGAAAATTTGATTAAAAAGACTTATGCAAGAGGTCTAATATGTCGCTTGTTACATAACTTTTAAGAATTGGTACAAGTTCACACCATTATCATAAATTTACAGAAAAATCAAGCACTTGACTTCTGATTTTTCTGGTGATAGTATAATTTATCAGCTTTCCAAGTTAAAAACTCAGGCTTGGAATTAGAATACCATGAAAAAAATCGATTTAGTTTTTAGAACTGTTGGCGAAAGAACATCCCAAATAGCCCTAGACCTAGCCATCAAAAATATTCAGCCTCGTCAAGTTCATATTATTGAAAATGTTAAACCTTTTGCCCACGCTGTTCAGCAAATGCTGAAGATGAATTACGATTGTGATTTTGTTGTCTTCATGGATGCTGATTGTTTAATTATGGAGGATATGTCTCCTTTCCTTACCAGAAATAGTTTGCCATACGTAGACTGTTATGTTCTTGATAAATTCAGAGGTCATATTCATTGTGGTGTACATATTACTAGAATTGATGTAATCAGAGAAATGCAAGCTATTAAAGTACCTGATAATGATGCTAAATATGTGTTAAGACCTGAATCAAGAACTCGTGCACTGGCACTAAAAAAACTGAAGCTAAAAAAAGCATTTAAGAAATTTAACATTATCCATGACTTTTTTCAATTCTATCACCATATTTTTGCCAAATGTGCTTTGAGAGAACTGAGAAGTCGCCAAGATTATCATCAAGCTAAATTAACTATTTGTCAGGAAGATTGGGGAAGACAAGAAAAAGATTTAGATTTTTTGGTTGCTAAATTTGGTGTAGATTCTGCAAGAAAATATATTTCAAAGCAGGCAAGTCAGCCGGAAATTGCTAGGTTTATTGAGAATTTACCAAATATTGATCTCCGCGAACTTAAGCAAATGAATATTTTGGAAAAAGCTCCTTTGACGTTAGCCGAAACTATAGAATTTTCTAGTAAAATTATTATTCAAAGACCCATGATAAGTAAAAAGATGAAAGTTTTTGGAATTGGCTTGAGTCGCACGGGAACTAAAAGCTTAACAATGGCATTAAATATGCTAGGGATTAATGTTGTTCATTATCCTGATGATGAGACAATTTTACAAGACCTGATGGCTGCTAAGTATGACTTTTCGATTCTCAATGATTATGATGGGATTACAGATATAACGGTAGCTCCTTTTTATTCTCAGTTAGATAAATTATTTCCTGATAGTAAGTTTATCTTAACCGTGCGTAATAAATCATGTTGGTTAAAGTCTTTAGAAGCTCACTGGTCAAAGAGGTCTGCGTTTGATTTCGATCCTAGTAATGAGACTAAGATGCAGATCAGAAGATTATTAAGAGCGGCTGTTTATGGTACTTATGCGTTTAATGAAGATAGAATGTCTTATGTTTATGATTTACATTATAGAAATGTGCTTGAATATTTTAAAGACCGTCCAGAATCTTTGTTAATTATTGATGTTTGTGATGGCGAAGGATGGGAAAAGCTCTGTCCATTTTTCAATTTACCTATATTAGAAGAACCTTTTCCTTGGATGAAGAAGAAAACGGTTTTGACCGAAATATTGTCAGGGGTGAAGTGATTTTGCTATATCGAACGCAGGAAAATCGAGATTGGTGCAAAGAAAGAGGAATTAGGATGAGTGGCGTTCCTCTAGGAAGACCCAAAAAATATTAGCAAGTCAAAGAAGAAACAAGCTCAGTCAGACGAGAGAATTCGTAACTCAATTGAAGGAAAATTTGGAGAAGCTAAAAGAAGATTCAGCCTTGGTAGAGTCATGGCTAAACTTTCTAATACTTCTGAAACAACCATCGCCATAACTTTTATGGTGATGAATCTTTCTGCCCTGGTACGGCAGGCTTTTTGACTTTTTTTTATGTCTATTTCACAACAAAAACCTTTTTTCATGTTTTCTGCCTGTGACGATTAGCACAGATTATGTTCTCTTAACAATACTTAAAAAAATGGGTAGACAGAAACCGGGTTTTTTCACCAAAATACTCGCCAAAAACCCTCAATCTCGCTGAAAAACCCGGTTTCTTGAGCTTTGTGTATCAGCCATCTAATTACTTCCCCGCAATTGAGAATAGTTATTATTATTAGTTAGTTGTAACAGTCACTACCAATTTAAGAATATTTTTCTAAAAAATAGCTAGACTTTGAGTTAAAAATCTAGTATATTGTCCTCTTGAACCATATAATGTGAACATCTATTCATACTATCAGGCGTCAGCAAAAACCCAGAAAACACCATGCAAAAAGCCAAATCAAGCGATTCCGGTTGCTGTAGTCACGACGCACACCACGAACACAGCCATGAGAATCATAACCATGACCATGACCACGACCACGGTCACGACCACGACCACGGTCACGACCACGGCAACGGAGATTTCAACCTCAAGCAAGAATTGATTCCTGTTATATCAGTTGTTTTACTATTTATCGGAGGTTTAATATTTGAAGAAAAACTGCACAACACGCCCTATTCTATAGCCGAATATCTGGTTTTCATCCCCGCCTATCTTTTGAGTGGATGGAATGTTTTAACCAGTGCCGGCCGCAACATTCTGCGAGGTCGAGTATTTGATGAAAATTTTTTAATGACTGTGGCAACACTGGGGGCTGTAGCCATTCACAAACTTCCAGAAGCAGTCGGCGTGATGTTGTTTTTCAAAATCGGAGAACTTTTTCAAGAATTTGCGATCGGGCGATCGCGTCAATCGATCAAATCGCTCTTAGAGATCCGCCCAGACAGCGCCAACCTCAAAGAAAATGGTGACATCAAAAAAGTTTCGCCCGAAACCGTAGCCGTCGGCGAGATCATCCTTGTCAAACCAGGCGAAAAAATCCCCTTAGACGGTGAAATTATCGACGGCAATTCTCAAATTGACACGTCTGCACTAACTGGAGAATCAGTACCTCGAACAGTGAAAGTTGGAGAAACAGTTTTAGCAGGAACAATTAACCAGACAGGAGTTCTCACCGTCAAAGTTACCAAAATATTCGGTGAATCTTCAATCTCCCGAATTCTGGAATTAGTAGAAAATGCCAGAAGCAAAAAAGCTGAAACTGAAAAATTTATCAGCAAATTTGCCAGTTACTACACGCCTTTTGTAGTATTTGCATCATTAGCAGTGGCTTTAATTCCGCCTTTGTTCATTTCAGGAGCAACTAATGCCGATCGCCTTTTGTGGGTGTACCGCGCCCTAGTCTTGTTAGTTATTTCCTGCCCTTGCGGATTAGTGATTAGCATTCCTCTCGGATACTTCGGGGGAATTGGTGGTGCAGCCAAGCGCGGTATTTTGGTGAAAGGCTCGACTTTTCTCGATACTTTGACAGCAGTCAAGACAGTTGTTTTGGACAAAACAGGAACTCTGACAAAAGGAGTTTTTAAAGTTGCAAAAATTGTGCCTCAAAATGGTTTTTCACAATCTGATTTGATGGCAATGGCTGCCAAGGTAGAATCTCAATCAAATCACCCAGTCGCGAAATCTATTCTGGAAGCTTACGGCGGAAAAATAGATTCTTCGGAGGTGACAGATTACGAAGAAATAGCGGGACACGGCATCCGAGCCAAAGTGAATAATCAAATTGTGCTTGCCGGAAATGACCGTTTGCTACACCGAGAAAACATCCCTCACGATGTTTGCAATGCTGAGGGTACTGTCGTACATTTAGCGGTAGACAACCGCTACGCTGGCTATATTTTAATTGCTGACGAGCTGAAGGAAGACGCAGTACAAGCTATTCGTGACCTCAAGAAATTGGGTGTGGAGCGCATCGTGATGCTCACAGGAGACAATCAAGCTGTAGCCGATAGTGTTGCGAAAAAGCTCGGTTTAGATTCCTACATAGCTGAGTTATTGCCCGAAGGAAAAGTTGAGGCGATCGAAAAACTGATCGCCGAATCTAAAAAAGGCGATAAAATTGTCTTTGTCGGGGATGGAATTAATGATGCACCGGTTCTTGCTAGGGCTGATGTCGGCATAGCGATGGGCGGTTTGGGCTCCGATGCGGCGATCGAAACTGCTGACATTGTGATTATGGCCGATGCACCGTCTAAGGTGGCTGAAGCGATCCAAATTGCCAGGAAAACTCACAATATTGTCTGGCAAAATATCATTTTTGCGATGTCAGTCAAAGCGATATTTATTGGTTTGGGTGCTTTTGGTTTGGCGACAATGTGGGAAGCTGTTTTTGCCGATGTTGGGGTAGCTCTGGCAGCTATTTTCAATGCAACTAGAGTTTTGAAATAGAGAAATCGCAGCGTGTAAAATTTCATTTTACAACAATTGAGACATACATTCATTTTGAGGTCAAAAATACTATGCACCGTCAACGTTCTCTGCCCTGGATTTATCGATATTCTCGCCCGATCATGGCAGGAATTGCAAGTATTGGGGCTGCGATTACTGCTTATCTAACAGCCGTCAAGTTATCCCAAGGAGCGGTAACTTGTCCCATAGAAGGCTGCGATATCGTGCTTTCGAGTCCCTATGCCTATGTCTTTGGTTTGCCTCTTTCTTTGTTCGGGTTTTTGGGCTATTTGAGCATGATAATTTTTGCCGTAGCTCCCCTATTTGTCAATTCTTCAGCACAGAAGAGTCTCCGCTCTAAATTAGAGTCTTGGACGGGACTATTTTTGTTTGCTGGTGGCACAGCAATGATGATTTTTAGTGGCTATCTGATGTATGTACTGGCTGTTGATATCAAAGCAGCTTGTATTTACTGCATTGCGTCTGCTTTGTTTGCAACTAGCTTGTTTGTCTTAGCATTAATCGGTCGCGAATGGGATGATATCGGGCAGCTATTTTTGATCGGAATTCTGGTATCTATGTTAGTGTTGATTTCCTCTGCTGGTCTTTATGCCGATGTGAATAATCTCGGTACTGCCAAGGAGACAAGCATGAATACTACAACATCTTCTGGCACTTCTGAAATTGCTTTAGCGCAGCATTTAAAAAGAGTGGGAGCTAAAATGTACGGCTCTTATACCTGCTCTCACTGTCAAGCGCAAAAGGAAAGTTTTGGCAAAGAGGCGGCTCGAATTATCAATTATATCGAGTGCAATCCTCAAGGGAAAAATGCGAGACCTGATCTTTGCCAAGCTGCAAAGATTCAGGGTACTCCCGCTTGGGAAATTAACGGTAAGTTTTACGAAGGGCAAAAATCGTTGAATGAGTTAGGAGATTTATCTGGCTATCAGGGAAGTCGGGAATTTCAAAATCTCTCAAGTCAGAAACGTTGACCTGTCAACTGTCAACTGTTAACGGAATTGATCTGATTCGGAAAATAATACCATGCGAGAAAAGTATCCGCTCAATAAATCGGGGTAGACTACCTTGTTGGGAACGATTTTGCGATGTTTGAGGCTCTTAGTGAGCGATTTCCCCCGATTTATTGAGCGGATACCGAGAAAAAATGTTGCAACAATAAAATTGTTGGGCGGAGTGAAACGGAGGGTTGTTTCGTTCACCGAATGTGTAAGGTGCGTCGCTATTAGATTTTCGGCGTTGCTGATTTACGGTATGAACGGCTAAATAGGCAAATCATAAAAACCATTCTCCACAAAGCTTCTGGCCCACATTCCGCAGATATTCAGACAAATTTAATAATTTTAAATTTGGAGGCAGGAAACCCTGAAGTAAATACCTAGC
>NZ_JAUBVX010000098.1:0-8829 GCF_036706065.1 Microcoleus sp. A2-C3
CCATCAACGGTTAATTTTTAACCTGAGATAGACAAAAAGCGCTCCTAGAAATAGGGGCGCTTTTTGTTTGGGAAAAATTATGTGTTTGTATTATGACTTACGCGCGGGTGATGAGAAACCGGGTTTTTTCCGAAATTATTCGTTGTCGTCCACAGATTAGCTAAAAAACCCGGTTTCTTTGGTCTGATGGGTAAGTCCTTGCGATCGAGTTTTATTCGCGAATGGCGGATCAATATGATGCGGTGAATGCTTTTATGCGATCGTTGAGGTAAAATTTGAGAAGTGCGATCAAAAAATCATGCTTTAGCCTCACGTTTTGCCTTTGCTGCTAATGACGAGAGTATCATCTTCTAGGAGCATCTCAATTACCTCACGCAGATTCTCGTGTAACTCATCCAAGGTTTCTCCCTGAGAATGCGCCCCAGGAAATCCAGGAATATAACCAACGTAAAGCTTGGTATCAGAATCTTTTTCGATAATAGCGGTAAAGGTTTTCATAAGATTTGCTTTCTATCCGTTAAATGTAAGAAATGTAATCTCTCATAGATTATATAAGATTTCACCTGTACTGAATGTATGCTTTGAATACCGGATTCAGCAGAAAGAGCGATCGCCCTTCCACCTGCATTTTTTCGACTAAACCGCGTCGGATCAAGGATTGTATGGCTTGCCAAAATTCTGAGTGGGATAATTCGCGATCGGCTGGTGGTTGGGAAATATCTACCGCGCCATCTTGACTTGCTAACCATTGGCTAACCTTTTTTTCTGATTCCGATAAACGCTCTAGTTGAGATTCTAAAAGCGGTTCTATGTCCCCTAAATAGATATCATTTCCTTCGGCTAAAAACCGGGATACATTCCCGTCAAATAATTCTACAATTGTGGAAGCTATGATGTTTAACCAGGAAGGATGACTTTGATAAAGGGTGATTAATTCTGACCATTTTTCCTCATGGGTTAATCCTTTTTCTTCCAATATTTCTGCGGCTTGTTCTCCTAAGCCTTTGAGGTGTAAGGTACGAGTGGGTCGGTTTTCTCCTTCTAAAGTTGTGATTTCTCTGGGTTTTTCCCAACTTAGGAGGATTAAGCAACTCTGGTGAGATGATGTGGCAATTTGTTTGAAAAATTTGCCATAATCTTTATATTCTGCTAAATATTCCCCTGCTAATTGACCGCTGCTAAATATATTATGTACATCATCAAGTATTACTAAGCAACGATCGGAACGAAAATAATCAAGGATTGTTGGTAATGGGGTTGGTTGCGATCGTGAAAAAACTTGCTTGAGTTCGGTTTGGAGGGTTGAGAGTGTGGGAGTGTTGCTGAGACTCCGCCAAATAATGTAATCAAATTCGGTTTGAGTTTGTTGGATGAGTTGGAGGGCGATCGCGCTTTTGCCGATTTCACTTAAGCCGTATATGGTGATTAAGCGGGTGTGGGCTTCTAATATCCATTGTTTGAGGGTGGTGAGTTCGGATGTGCGGTTGTGGTAGTAAGGGATGTCGGGCGCGTCTGTTAAGTCGATTATGCGGGTATGGGCTTTGTTTTGGGGAGAATCTGGCGGAAAGGGCGATCGGGTTTCTATATTTTTAATATTTTGTATAAATTGACCACAAATAACATTATCAATTTGGAATAAAGAGTCATGCAAATGAGAAATGTTAGAAACTATATGCCTTTTCTCTAACTTAGAACGAAAATTAAATTTATTGAGGTCTTTTCCTAATTCTTCACCCAGCTTTTCCCATAACTTAGCAGCTTCTTTTTTAACGTGAGACTCACTGCAATTAAACTCTTTAGCGATTTGAGGATATTTTTGTCTTTGCCAAACACCCGTTAGTATTGCTTCCTGTAGGGATGTGAGATTTGCTCCGGTGCGATCGAAAATCAAGTTATCAGCCCATTGCACAACATCTTCAACATTCATGGGTCAGGGTTGAGGGAGGTTTACTGTACTATATTCTACCAAATCCTACTTTGTCAACTAGATTGTACCAAACTCTACTAAATTGGTTCAGGGTGGTTAGAAGTTTGGGTGCTAAATCCGACTTTTTTGAGTTGCCATATATAAAGATTACCAAATACAATTTAAGGAAACAAAGCAATCAAAATTTGAAAAATAGGAGCGAATTAATTTTGAAATTAAATTCCTTTTGGCATAGTTTAGTTGCAGTTATGACTCTGACTCTATTCTTGATAACTGCTCAGTTTTCCATACCCTCTAACCCAGCTTGGGCCGATCAAACCGGCAACTGTTATTCAGATAAACTGGGTCATACGGAATGTACAAATATTGACAAGACAAATAACGGTACTATTATAATTGTTAACCAATCTGATTCAGGCAAAGCTGAAGCTTTTGTAGCAGGCGTGATCGTTGGAGCTATTGGTGGTAGCGCTAGTACAATTGCAGCCGTTTCTACTGCGGGTTCTGTTGCTGGACTCGGAGCTGCTGGAGTTACTTCAGGTTTAGCGGCAATTGGTAGCATTGCAGGTGGTGGAATGGTTGCTGGGTTAGCGGTTTCAGCAGCAGTTCCTGTAATAACTGCTTCTGTTGTTGGTTATGTTGCTTATAAAGCTTGGGAATGGGTGCATCCCCCTCAAAGTCAAAATGTACAAATTCCTCCCCACTAAATTTAATTTTTTTCAGTAGGAAGGATCTGCAAAACTTCAGCTAATACAGTAGATTAAGGATAAAATCTGATGGTTCACTTAGGTTCTAGCGAACAAAAAAAAGATATTCGTCTAATAGCAACTATTTGGATTTGGATTTTATCTATCTTTTCACTCTTAGCTTGTGTGCCAATCTTAGCTCTTACGGAAAATAGTTTTTTCCTGCCTTTTGCAGTGCTTATTTCTATTACTATAAGCACTGCATTTATTTGGTTTTTTGGAAAGCCCATAAATTTAGAAAATGATAAAACAATTAAAATGTTACAAGCTAGAATTGAAATTTTAGAAACAATTTCTGATATTACTGATTTTGATAAAAAATTAATCAATGACAACTATAAATAAAAATATTTTAATCACAAGGCTTAGATGTAGGGTGCGTTAAATTGAGATTAATTATCAAATAAATAGATTATAGCAGGTGACGCGCTCTACTAGGTAAAACTAACGTCGATCTGCAAAACAGGGAAACCGCGCGATCGCACTACTATTTTCAAGTATAATTTCCCTAACTATTATCTCCACATTTAACTAACGAGGTCCGGCTTCAATAGCAGAATTGGCTATTTGAACGAGCGTTTCCTCTCGTCCATTCTTCATGGTTACTTGGTACAAAACGCCTTGATACTGCCATTCCACTAAGGCAGTACAGGAAGCACCGCAGCCATTATAAAAAATTCCTTGTGTTCGGTCAGCTAATTTAATGGTTTTAAATTCACTTCTAAATCCTCTAGGCGGTGGTTGGGCTGGTTCTCCACCTCTTTCTGCTGATATACTCCCGATAAAGCACGCTGTACTGTTGCAATTAGGTGTGTGGCTGATTTCAACGCTATAGCTATTTGTTTCTACTCGGCTTTTCAAGTAAATTTTTTGTGAGAATGGAAGCTGACTAGGTAAAAAAATTGGTACTCTCGTCTTACCTTGAATTTGTGAGAGAATTTCACGAACAGGAAAAGAACTACTCGATTATACTGGTTTGACAAATTGACTATTAGCACGAACGAAACAACGTTGCACCCCACCAGTAGCGTAGTTTTTTCCTACAAAAAGCCAAGGTAAACCCCTGGTATCGTTGAAAGTACCAGCCGCATTACTAGGAAAGCTTTCAAAACGCTGTCCCTGTTTTAAGACACCAACTAAAGACCAATTAAAAAAGTTAAATGGGGTGCGGTTGTTAGCACGCAGAAGTTCTTCAAAAGAAGAATTTGTCATGCGACAATTTAGCCCATTTGGGTCTGGATCTACTACTTCCCAATAAGTATGATAAGCTCTGCCCGTATAATCCCCTTGATTATTAGGACTAGGGAGAGGTGCAGTAGAACCTAGCGTAGCTGTTCCTAACGCCATAAAAATTGAAAGAGTAATGATTTTTACTTTTTTTAACATGAGTATCACTTTTCAAACACTATATATTTCGTAGTATTTAAGGACTTTTTGATACATTAAGTCTATCATACTTTGGGATGAATAACTACTGATTCATCGCAACCCCCCGAAGTGCGATCGTCTCTCTCATAACCCAGTAGCAGAATAACCGCGAACCTTTTATTTAATATAATTGACAAAACCCTCTCAACTTGAGAGCTTATCCCAATCACTAATCTCAACTTTAACCTGTCCCAAAATCTTCGCTAAAAAATTCGTACCGATATCGCCTGGATGAGGATTGGGGATGGTGACACGCAGGCTATCTTTCAACATAAACTGATGCCTTTTTCCCTAATAGGGGCCGTCAAATCCCAGTTGTTTCAAATAATAAATTAAGTCTCGACGCTTGATTGGTTTTAAAGGAGGCATCAGGCAACTTCCTTGGTAACTGTAAGGTCGATATTATCAAGGACAGGTAAAGAAAGATTCAGAGTGAGACTAAGTAAGATCCAGTCTTCCAATACCTCTTGCAACTCTTCACGGGCAACTTCGAGAGTTACAGCATTTGCATAGACTCCCTCACAGATAGGAATTTCTCCGTAGAAAGTCCCATCATCAGGGAAAATTTCATACTTAGCTTGCTTCATGGCAGCTTGGATGTATTTAGTTAACATATTAAAGCAATCTCCTTTTGGGATTTTTAGCTGATGACGTTATGATAGAATGGCGATCGCACTTCTGGAACAATCTCGACCCCGCCTCATGGGATGAAAAGCCGACTCACACCCATATAAATATTAAGATCGAGTACAATTTCAACCAGACGAATTGCACAACGCTGCCGATATTCAGAGTCATTCAACAAGCGGTCAGCATCGCCAATAGTAATCACGGGTAATGATGTAGAAGTAATTTCCTCGCGCATCACTTGTTCCAGAGAGTTCTCGCCCTTCATACTCCGATTCGCTTTAAATTATGATCGACTAAAAAATTCATGGCTGAGACTTCAACTTTGCCTTGGCCGCTCGAAGCTTTTCCCATACAGCTTCCGTTCCGGGTCTTGGTGGCTGGGCGGCAATTCGAGCAATCAGATCGCGATTTTTTTCTTCGTAGTACAGTCGCAGTTATTCAGCTTCCTTAAGAACCAGTTGATACTCAGCTTCAACAGTATCGCGATTTTCTTCAATGTAAGCTAAAGCCGCGTTAATTTGTTCCTCTGTCAGATCGAACAATCCCCTGATAAACTTAGGCGGATATTGAGCCGTCACATAGTCCATGATGTCGTAGATAGTGATGCGCGTACCTGCGATCGACAGTCCTCTTTCTGTACGGATAATCGCTGTTTGTTCGTTGGATAGAGTTGTCATTTTTATAGCCTCCTAGAAGTTATTTTTATCTTGGTCTAAAACTCTGTGCAAAATTCATCCAGCGATCGACTTTATTGCCCGTAATGTCTAAAATTGGGATAGAACGAGTTCTGGATATTGGCCGCCCTGCTTCTTCCTGAGAATATTCGATCGCACTACGCTCAGGTTTGCCTAAA
Organism: Microcoleus sp. A2-C3; assembly: GCF_036706065.1. Lineage (NCBI taxonomy): Bacteria > Bacillati > Cyanobacteriota > Cyanophyceae > Oscillatoriales > Microcoleaceae > Microcoleus > Microcoleus sp. A2-C3. Next base: position 5,585 of record NZ_JAUBVX010000098.1, read on the forward strand.
CCGTAAGTGTTCGCAATATCGTTAGCCAACTGACAGGTGATTCTGAATGTCCCCATGCTAATTCTGCCTTTTCCTGCCCTGTACTCCCAATCTCTAAAGCCAGCGCCCGGTATTTCCTGACAATCAGCATATGTCACCTCAAACATCTTAGCAATATGCACGTCATAGAGGCGTAACTGACCCCCATAGGCAGATTTTGTGGTCTCCGTTTCTGATACCGTAAGGGTATAGGTTCCTTCCCCGTGTTGCAGTCTCATCGGAAACTGTGTTTGGGCGATCGCCCCCGGTATCCCCTGAATGACGGTGACAGATCCCCAACTCATAGTAATAGCGGTCAAGCTTGTGAGGAATAATTCTTTCCTGCCTCTCATTTATTTGTTAAAAGCTATAGGCTATTTGCAACATATATTTAATTCAACTATAACTGTAATCTTTAAGAATGTTTTTACGGTTATATCTAAATCTTATGTATTGAACCAACTGCCAAACTATACGATCTTCAGTTGACAGTTGACAGTTAATTGAATGACAGTTAACAGTTAACAGTTAACTGTTGACAGTCAATTGAATGACAGCTTCCTCGCCTGAAGACACCTGGTGTTCATGGTACTTTCTGTAACTCCCACTTTTAGGCTAAGTTAGAATGGCAAATTTCTACCACTCTTCAAAACCATGCCATCATCAGTACCAATTAAGATCGTCATCACAACCCCAACCCCAACCAGCGCGGGTACTAGGCCGGGAGGCTCTGCTACCCCTCGCAATGGCACCAGCGGCCCAGACTCCCTCAGCGGTACTGCTGGCGCTGACTTGATCTTCGGTTTGGGAGGCCCTGACAGCATTTTAGGTTTGGGGGGAAACGATTCCCTCTACGGTGGCGACGGCGACGACTCAATACTGGGCGACGTTGGTAATGATTTGCTGTTCGGTGGTGCAGGGCGCGACAGCGTTTTGGGCGGCGCGGGCGACGATACTTTCTACGGCGGCAAAGGTGCTGACTCGGTAAGCGGCGATGATGGCAATGATTTGCTGTTTGGCAACCAAGACAGCGATACTTTGTTGGGTGGTGCGGGTAATGATACGTTTTTTGGCGGTGCTGGCGATGATTCGCTGTTTGGCGGTGCTGGCGATGATTGTTTATCGGGCGATCGCGGCAGAGATACTTTAACTGGTGGCGCTGGAAATGATACTTTTTCGATCGGGCGATCGGCAGATAGCGATGTGATTACCGATTTTACTGTTGGTACGGATAAAATTCGCTTGAGTGCCGGCCTCACATTTGACCAACTCAATATTTCCGCTGGATCGGGAACTGTTCCGAGTACCATTGTTCAGCTTACAAGTACCAAGGAAACTCTGGCTACTGTATTGGGAGTTACTATCTCTCGGACAGACTTTATTTTTTAATTGGGAATCGGTAATTGGGAATCGGTAATTGGGAATTAAGCTTGCGGGTACTTTTGAGTCTTAAGTTTTTAATGTTGAAGTTTTCAACTCAGGCAAGGCTTGCGCGTTGTCAGTAACAAAGATCTCTCAAAAGTTTTCAGATTCCTTCTACCTTCTTCCATCTATCCCTTAAATGTGTTAAAAAATCAGTTGCCGAACTTCATTCTGACTAATGATTGATGACTAATAACTAATGATTGATGACTAATAACTAATGATTGATGACTAATGATTGATGACTAGCCTTCGGCTTGCTGGCTCACAAGTCGCTCAGGCTAAAATGACTGATGACTAGCCTTCGGCTTCGCTCAGGCTAAAATGACTAGCCTTCGGCTTGCTTCAGCTACGCTGACTCACAAGTCGCTCAGGCTAAAATGACTACTGACTAATGACTACTGACTACTGACTAATGACTACTGACTAATAACTAATGACTATTGACGGTTTTCTCAATCTCAACAAACCTGCGGGCATGACATCTCACGACTGCGTGGGGCGAGTGCGCCGAATATTGAAACTCAAACGAGTCGGACACGGAGGAACCCTCGATCCTGCTGTGACTGGCGTTTTGCCGATCGCCCTGGGAAGAGCAACCAGACTGCTGCAATTCCTCCAACACCACAAAGCTTACCAAGGTACGATTCGGTTTGGCTTGACTACCGCTACGGACGATTTAGAAGGAGAAATCCTGCATTCTCAACCGGTGCCGGAGTTAAGTTTAGAACAAGTGCAAGCTGCACTGCCGAATTTTATCGGCAAAATCGAGCAATTTCCGCCTAGTTTTAGTGCGGTTCAGGTGGGAGGAAAACGGCTTTATGAGTTAGCCAGAAAAGGCGAAACTGTGGAAGTTGCGGCTAGGAATGTTGAGGTGTTTCGGCTGGATATCTTGGATTGGCGGCCGGGGGATTTTCCCGAATTGGATTTGTCGATCGCCTGTGGGGCCGGTACTTACATTCGGGCGATCGCGCGAGACTTGGGCGCACTGTTGAATACAGGCGGTACTTTGGCTGGTTTGACTCGCACCGAAAGCAGTGGTTTCTCGATCGACAAAAGTCTCAGTTTTGAAGAATTAGAACTACAATTAAAGGAGAATACATTCAGCCCGATTTTGCCATCCGCGGTTTTGGGACACTTAGGTGCGATCGTCCTTTCTCCTGAATATACCAAACGCTGGTTTCAAGGACAGCGCCTCCCGATTCCCGAAACGGCGATAGCAGCCGAGGAAAGTAGCAACAATCCCCCAGAAAACTTAATACCCGAATCTCCCTATCCCTTGCAAGTTTACGATCGAGATGGTAATTTTTTAGGTATCGGTCAAGTAGCAAACTCCGAAACAAGTACCATATTGTCTCCTCAAATTGTCTTTTAGCTATCCAAGAGGCAACAATAAAAATAGGTGGACAGCACAAGATTTTGCGATTAATCTAATCAAGCGCTGAGGTAAAAATTGTGAAAGTATTGCTGATCGGATTAATTCGAGGCTACAAAATGGGTATTTCTCCTTATTTACCTAACGCCTGTAGATTTCAGCCCACTTGTTCGCAATATGCGATCGAAGCCATAGAAAGATTTGGGGCGGCCCGCGGCGGCCGGGTGGCAGTGCAGCGAATTTTGCGCTGTCATCCTTTTCATCCTGGGGGTTACGATCCCGTACCTCCCAAAGATAGCGAAGAGAATTAGCTATTAGTGAGACGCAGGATTTTAGTTATTAATTAATAAGCTGTTCCAATACTTCTCGGTTAAGGTCTAAGCGGTACTGAGAATAGAAAAATGAAGCTCCTGGCGCTGAGTACCAGTAC
>NZ_JAUBVX010000099.1:0-8382 GCF_036706065.1 Microcoleus sp. A2-C3
ACTTTTTCGTAACTCATTTTTGATGCGTTGAACTTCTATTTATTTGACAATTATATCAGACTTTCGCAGGAGGTCTAATCAAAGACGATCGAGTTGCCGATCGCACTTCAAAAAAACTGTTCCTTGCTTCAGGGCAACTGACAAGACAAAATATCACTTGACAAAAATCACGTTAACTGATAATAATAGCAAACCCTAGAATTAAGCTTAAATGCTTAAGGGGTATCACTGCTAGTGCATGATGTCGCTCGCCGACTAATTTACCGATTCTTGAATTTTCGTGACCAAAACTCAACCTTTATCCGGGTATACACTGCCAGTATTTGCTTGTGCCGCCGCACTTGCAGCGCTGCGGTGCTTGCGTGATGCTACTAAGTGTGTAGATAGCGTATCAGTAGATTTACTGGAACCGCCAATAACGGCAGAAATTGCGATCGAACAAGCATCTGTACTCAAAACTGATACCGCTTTAGGTGTGACTCGCTCGGAGCCGGGAGACAACCTCGATCTGACTCGCAATACGCCCGTTTGGGCAATGGTGGAAGTGTTCCGAGAGGGAGAGGGAGAGAGGGAGAGGGGGAGAGGGGGAGAGGGGGAGCAGATTGTGATTCTCGGCGGTGAAGGTATAGGGCGTCACGGAGTGGGTGGAGGAGCGGCAATCTATGATTATGCGATGCGGCTGCTGCGATCGAATCTGGGGCGAGAACTCGCACCAGGAGAAAACATCACTGTCACCCTAATTCTGCCGTCTGGGCGGCAACTAGCCACCCGCACTTCTAACGAAGCTTTCGGTGTCGTAGAAGGACTTTCCCTGCTGGGTACAACTGGAATTTCTCAACCGCTGAGTGCCCCCGGACAGTTGGAAGTTTATCGCGAACAACTGCAACAAAAAGCCGAATTGTTTGACTGTTTAGTCTTCTGCATCGGCGAAAACGGCTTGGATTTGGCGCGGAAATTGGGCATCAATCCGCAGCGGCTGGTGAAAACGGCTAACTGGCTGGGCCCGCTACTGGTAGAGGCTGGATGTCAGGGCGTGCAGTCAATTTTGCTGTTTGGCTATCACGGTAAATTGATGAAATTGGCGGCGGGGATTTTTCACACTCACCACCACCTCGCTGACGGGCGCAGGGAAATTCTCACAGCTTATTGTGCTCAAGCTGGAATGCCCGCCGATGCGTGTTCCGCGATTTTTGCCGCGGCGACAGCCGAAGAAGCTCTCGGCCAACTGCGGGCTGTGGATGCGGCAACTGGCAGCAATTTGGTCGATCGAATTTACGGCGACATCGCCCGACAAATCGACTTGCGATCGTCCGATTGCATTTTTACTCACACTAACCGGCGTATCCCCGTGGGCTCGGTGATGTTTGGGCGCGATCGCCAAATTATTGTTAAAAGTGACATAGGGGATACATTTCTGACCCAAATTTGTTAATGTAGTGTGAATATCCCTGAATTCTTTTTAAAAGAGCGATCGGGGATAATATTTAACAAGTAATAATTCTCAGTCCCTAGATCTTAATTATACTAGGTTGCTACTTGACGCAATTTATGATGCAAGAGTGCAATTAATTAGAGTAAATCTCGCAGTGAATATATGCTTGCCGTAAGCCCTATTAATCGACTAACATCGCTGACAGCAATCTAGTCTAAATAAGATTTATTCCTAGCGACTAATGCTCGCTCGCCTTCAGTCTTCGACTCAGGTGGCGACAAATACCTCCGCTACGTTCTGCAAAATTAGCAATTAGCAACTACGCAATAACCGTGACTACTCAAATAGAAACTGAATCAGACCTCACAGACTCTTCTCTGGGGCTAATAGACCGCCAGATAATCGTGATTCTCGACTTCGGTTCGCAATATTCCGAACTGATTGCTCGCCGCATTCGCGAAACTCAAGTATATTCAGAAGTTATTTCTTACCGCACTACGGCAGAACAGTTAACAGCTATCAATCCTAAAGGAATTATTCTTTCAGGAGGCCCAAGTTCTGTATACGATGAACAAGCTCCCCAATGCGACCCGGAAATTTGGAATCTGGGAATACCAGTGTTGGGCGTCTGCTACGGGATGCAGTTGATGGTAAAGCAACTCGGTGGGACAGTTGAGCGGGCTAAGTTAGCCGAATATGGCAAGGCATCGTTATTTATTGATGATCCTACCGATTTGCTGACAAATGTCGAAGAAGGCGCGACGATGTGGATGAGCCACGGAGATTCCTGTACCGAGTTGCCGGCGGGTTTTGAGATCCTCGCTCACACAGATAATACTCCGTCTGCTGCTGTTGCTAACCACGAGAAAAGTTTGTACGGGGTGCAGTTTCACCCAGAAGTGGTTCACTCGATCGGCGGACAAGCTTTGATTCGCAATTTTGTTTACCATATTTGCGAGTGCGAACCGACTTGGACGACGGCTACTTTTGTCGAGGAAACTATTCGCGAAATCCGCGCCCGAGTGGGAGACCAACGAGTTTTGCTGGCTCTATCTGGCGGGGTTGATTCTTCAACTTTGGCTTTCTTGCTGCACCAGGCGATCGGCGACCAACTTACCTGTATGTTTATCGACCAAGGGTTTATGCGAAAGCACGAACCGGAACGGTTGGTGAAATTGTTTCAAGAGGAATTCCACATTCCGGTGCAGTACGTTCTAGCTCGCGATCGCTTTTTGGCTCAACTTGAAGGTGTTACCGATCCTGAAGTAAAACGCAAGCGGATCGGCCACGAATTTATCAGTGTGTTTGAAGAAGAATCGAAGCGCCTTGGCCCCTTCGATTACCTCGCGCAGGGTACTCTTTACCCGGATGTGATTGAGTCGGCTGATACGAATGTAGACCCAGCAAACGGCGAGCGAGTTGCTGTTAAAATCAAAAGCCACCACAACGTCGGCGGTTTGCCTAAGGATTTGTGTTTTAAGCTGATCGAACCGCTGCGAAAGTTGTTTAAGGATGAGGTGCGAAAAGTCGGCAGATCGATCGGGCTTCCCGAAGAAATCGTCAACCGACAACCTTTCCCCGGCCCTGGATTGGCGATTCGGATTACGGGAGAAGTTACCGCCGAGAGACTGAATATTTTGCGGGATGCTGATTTCATTGTGCGCCAAGAAATCAACCGGCACGGATTGTACAACGAACTTTGGCAAGCTTTTGCAGTTTTGCTGCCGATTCGCAGTGTAGGGGTGATGGGCGACAAGCGGACGTATGCTTACCCGATCGTTCTACGATTTATTAAGAGCGAAGATGGGATGACGGCTGACTGGGCGCGGGTTCCATACGATTTGTTGGAATTGATCTCGAACCGGATTGTGAATGAGGTTAAGGGTGTTAACCGGGTGGTTTACGATATTACTTCTAAGCCGCCTGGTACGATCGAGTGGGAATGATGGGTAATTAGCTATTGAGTGGGCGGACAATTCTTTTGTCCGTCTGCTGGATTTGCGAAGTGTTGGGTTTATTTCGATTTTTAGGGGGTGGAGGAGTGAAAAGGGCGATCGCACTACAATCGAGATGGTTTTGGGATGGGTGGATATGGCGCAAAGGGCGATCGGCTGTTAAATTAACCTTTACCAGTACGCTTCGAGATAATTTTTTTCGATCGCCACCGCATCCAAAAACAGTATAACAAAAGTCAACTCACAGCCAGAAGCTCATTCAGCTTATTTTTTAAGTCTGGAGATACCATTAATGGATTATAGACTTCCCCCTCGTAAGGTTGCCAAACATAACTAGAACTAAATGGTCGAAAAACTGGTAAGGTTTCTCGCCCCTGAATAAGTTCTCGTGTTAAAACTAATCCCGGAAGAGATAAGTTGGACAAATCCTCAATCAATTCGCTGTAAGTTCTAAATTCATCAACTTCAACACCAACCAAAGCATAGCGAAACGAAGGAGCAAACCGTAGAGTGTGATACAGTAAAATCCCTAACTCTGTCATTAAATAAGCACTTTCAGGGCTATCTATTCCCACTTCACTAATATTATGGGGATAAACCCGACACCACCAGTTTTGATCAATATCTTGAAAAGTGTCTGTGCGACATAGACATTGGCGACCATTTGAGAGTAGCCATTCTATGCCCTCAAAGTGTTGAGCAAATTTATTAACATTGCTTTCATCTGAGCCACACTCTGCCGATAAACTGAATATCCACGCCATTGTTATAGACTTCTATGATATATGAGGTTAATCTAGTAATCTAGCACTGCGACCTATTGTGGGCTTACCATTTTGCTCGGCCATGCCACGATAGTAAAGTTTTGCCATCAGCTAATTTTTTCAAATTGTAAGCTCATTATTCATTTTTTGAAGATTCTCAATGTCAGATTTATGAATCTGTGTTTGTCGTTCTGTAAGCCACTGATAAAATTGTTCAACTAGGGCAAAGTATTCATTTGATAAAGAAATTAGACACAAACTATCTCCTGATTCTTCTAAGTAAGACAGTGGTATTAGTCCCCAGTCATGCCACTGCTTCAGAATCTTAACATCAAGACGCACACTCATTTCTATATCATCTTCCCCAAATTCGATTTGCAACGCTGGGATAGGTAAAGTGTAATGCTGTGTGTAGTTTCGCAGCCTCTGCACAAACTTTTGAATAGGATTATTTGCGAGATCCCCTGCAAGTTTTTTATCGTATTCCTTTTTAAACTCTTGGTTAGAGTACAGCCTATTAACAATTACTCTTGTATGATCAACTAATGATTTTGCAGACGCAAGAAAGTTATGAAATAGTCTTGAAGCTTCATCAATTAAACGCTCAAGGTTGTCTCTTTGTTCATAACTGTACATAAACAAAGATTCGGTCGGATCGTTCAGATGATCCAGATGATGTACAAGCTCATCGTAATTTCCCTTAAAGACCCGATAGCTTGCACTTAAAGCTTGCAAGTTCCGATGAATTTCCATTTCTGATGAAGCTTGTAACTTATCGAAACGGCTACCAAATTCAGTCTTGTAATCCATAAATTTTTTCAACAAACAGCTTTACAAATTCAATACATTCTGACAAAGGCGACTTCACCATGCAAAAATGTACAATCAGACTCAAGAAGCTTCAAATACTAGCATTTTTTTGCTATAATAGTTTTCAATTTCCGCAAGATCTCTTACTAGATCGCAAAGCTCATCTTCTTTTATAGCTTTAGGCTGATTGAAAATTTGTTTTAGCAAAACTGGCCACAGTTTTTCAGTGACAAAGTAATAGCTTGATTGTGGATGTAATTGAATTGCTGAACCAGTCGTCAAGAATTTCTCTATCTCAGGAGTATTAGCACTTAATGTCAGATATTGACTTTCTATAACTTTAATAAATTTTTTGTCTATCGTTTCATCAATCTTTTCCTCTTCTTTCAAAATCTTTTTTAACTCTTGCAAAATCTCATCATACTGATGCTCTTTCGTGAACTCTTCGGAAAAATACTTAAGTCTTGCAAAATGAATAGATTGAGACATATTTTTAAGTCCTAGCTTGTTTAATGTATTCCACTAACTCAGGTAAACTGTTGACTTTTTGGAGAGCCTTGATCAGGCGATTGACTGAATCACAATCATAATATTGTATGTCTATATCGGGAAATTCTTGCTTCAGCTTTTCTAGCAGGTTTTTATTATTACTGTCCAGACGATTAACAGGAAAAATATAACGAAATCCTGTTGGTCGCTTTTGTCTCAATAACTTTTTTACATCACTTATCCAGTTTTGAAGACTTCCTTGATTTACAGGCCCATCTGCTTGATTAGGGGAAGATTTACACTCGTAAATAAAATTCCCATCTACAAAATATTTTGCTTCCATAGGAGTCCTTTAAAGAAACTATTGCACTTTTTCAGAGTTGATGGGACAATTTTTCAGATAGACAGAGAACTTTTAGGCTGATTTTTTACGAAAATGAGCTTTAACAGAGGTCTCTTTTCCTAGTTTACTAACTCGACTATGTTCTGAAATAGCCACTATCTTGCCAGTTAATAATCCTTGAATTAAATCATCTGCCTTCTTTGATAAGGCAACAAAATCTGTAATCGGTTCGTTATCGTTTAAATTATCTACATAATCAACACCAGGCTTCATATTGAACTGTTTCATCAAATCTTTCAAAAGTGCCTTGAAAGATTTATCAATTACTTTTCCTTTGTCAAATGGGTTTAATTTTGCCCAGTCGGGCAAGTATTCCAATGCTTCATTTAAAGCATTTTTAATAGAACCAAGTCCAAAGCTTGACATTGAAACCTCTACTAAAATTTAGTGTGATTACTGATTTTTTTAAATTAGGTTGAGGCAGGTAAACCTAATATAATAATTAAAGCATATTATAGCATAACTACAGCCTAATGTCAACATCTACCTGCAACTAATCAAAAAATACCACGGCCCCAAATCCACAGAAGGCAAGCCCCGAACCCTCACCGAACTCAAAATCTACTCTCGACTCCTAGACTGGGAAAAATGCCCCATCCCACCATTCCCACTTTCTCTCCCCAAAGCCCCCACCTCACCCAAACTATTATAACGCTTGCTGCAACGGACTATATTAGAAAGTTAAAGCCCAATATACTAAAATAAAATCATTACAATAAATACAAGCGTTCACCTTTTGTCAAAGTCAAATTTATGCAAGTTGTCATTCAACCTCCCTCCCTCATTGAAACCGGAATTAAGGTCGAAACAATCAATAATCGCCCTCTGTTCAAATTTACCGATCGACTTCAACTCCATCTAGAAACCCTTCTGGAAAAAAATAAAGTCAATGACCTAACCGCTGAAGAACAAGACGAACTCAACGCCATCAACGAACTCGATCGCCTTTTTACTTACCTAAACTCCCTCCTCCTCGCTCAAAAATGACCATTACCGACGCAACCCGCCAACACATCAGACAACGGGCTCAATATCTTTGCGAATATTGTCACTCTCCAGAACAAATCAGCACCTCTCGTTTTACCATCGACCATATTAAACCCCGTTCTTTAGATGGTAATGATGAGGTGAATAATTTGGCGCTTGCTTGTAGCCGTTGCAATCAACGCCGTTACAATTTTACAGCCGGTAGCGATCTAGAGACTCAAGCAGAAGTTGCTCTATTTAACCCTAGAACTCAGCAATGGGAAGAGCATTTTATGTGGACGGGGGACGGTACAAAAATTCTGGGAGTTACAGCAATTGGCCGCGCTACTTGCGATCGCCTTGACGTTAATGACGAACGCTATCAAGGAGAGCGATCGATTCAGGAAGCACGCGCCTTATGGATTAAAGCGGGCTGTCATCCACCATCAGACGATCCCAGAGAAATGCAATAAACTATATCCACTACCCAAGGTTTTCGCCAAACTGTCCCTGGGTGCGATCGCCCACTGGGTAAATCGGTTAAACTAATAAATTTCAAGCCTTTTAGTCTGCTCACCCTACGACTACTCACTGTAATGATACTTACAACTGGCGATCGCAATTTCGACATCCGTCACTCGGTAAACTAAACGATGTTCATTATCGATGCAGACCAAAAACCACTTAACTCGTATTTCAGAGGTTCAGGTTTACCCAATCCTTCAAAGGGCGATCGATCTATATCTTTAATCAGTTCGACAATTTTACGATAAATCTTTTTGTCCAATTTCGCCCATTCGTTAAAATCTGCAAAAGCAGAGGATTCAAAAACAATTCTTCTGCTCATTCCAAATCCTGTAAGTTAACTTCAACTAAATTTTGACCCTCTTTAACATTCTCAACTGCTCTCAAAAGTCGATTTTTGTTGCTTTCTGAATTTAAAAGATATTCAGTTTCATCAAATTCGGTGACAATAATTTCAATCTCTTTATCTCCAAAAATCGCCTTTATTTTTTCTAAGAAATTGCGATCGAGTTCGCTAGCTTTTAAACGATAAACTGTTGACATCGTTTTTACCTATTTTTAGTTTTGATAATTATACAGTAGCGCCCAAACTGTGATCTTCTCAAATCTAGTATGGCATAGTGATTTAAAAATTGCAGAGTCCCGCACCGGACACGGCATTGCCATGTCCCTACGGATATTCTGTACAATTTAGCCAACAATTAAGGCAAAGGCGAGCCATTTTGTGGTTCTATCTATTCATTTTCCAACAGCAGCAGGCTGCTTGCGGTTGCGCACTTCCAGATAAATCAACAAAGCATTAACATCAGCCGGATTCACCCCACCAATCCTCGCCGCTTGGCCAATAGTCAACGGCCTAATTTTAGTCAACTTTTCCCGCGACTCCTTCGAGAGAGTTGTAATTGCCATATAATCCAAATCCCCCGGTAATTGGCGACGTTCGTGTTTCGCAATGTCATCAATTTGATTTTGCTGTCTTTGCAAATAACCGGAATATTTGAGGTCAATTTCTACACCATTTTTCTCGGCTAATTGTAG
>NZ_JAUBVX010000100.1:0-7796 GCF_036706065.1 Microcoleus sp. A2-C3
AATCCAAGTTCAAAGCTCTGTTAGGTAACTGAATATGTAACCGCCGGAAAGTGGCGGCTATTTTCTCAGAGTTCGGCCGCTATCCTGCGACTTCGACAAAAATTTTTAGCCGAACTCTGAGAAAATCCCGCTAAAAAAATGGAGTTTACTGTGAAAACAAAACCGACAAGTTTTTAAAAACCTGTTAAAATCTCACAACAATTTAATATTTTGTTAAAAACCTCAAACCGCTTACTCTGTGCGTATTTGAGCAGTTTTCTGCTTTTTATTCATTTTGCCGAGGTTATCAGTATATATTTTCTATTTTCTTTTTTTTAATTACCGGGTATCACTCGAACCGGTGCCTGCGGCACCCTAAATCTGATGTGAGCGGCCGGGGGGGCAGGCCGTAAATCAGCCCCTCCCCCGGCCCGCTTTTTCATTGTTAATCCAATTTATTAATTCACAAAGCGCGAGCATTCTGAATCAGTCTGTGGTGGCGCGCCTTCATGCCCAACTTTCCCGATCGCAAATTATTATCCATAAATTCTTGATATTTTTCAGCCCCCATATATTCGTGGAGCATGGCAAGGGTCGGAGCGTGTCGCTGGATGAAAGCCGCCGATTTTTCGATATCGCAATGCGGAACTGCTGCTGCCAGAGTAACCGCACCTCGCTTGTAAATTCTGAAAAAATCAGTGTCAGGATGTGAAAGAAGATTTATTTGCCCGCAAACTGTATTATCTAAGTATTTAGAAGTTTCTACTAATTCCAAATCAGCAAGCGAGCGCATCACAGTTGCAGCCCTAAATCTTTTTAGCTCAAGCTCCATCCGATCGGAATGAACCCCATCGATATTTTTGTCATAGATGCGAATAAAGCGATCGGACTCGCGCGAACCCAAATATACGGTAGTGCCGTGCCGACTGCCTGTATTCATTATCCGACGAGCAGTTCGCCACCCACAAAGCAGTCCATCCTGAATCAAATTTTCCCAGGGTCGCAGCGAAAGTCTGGGGCAACCAACTGGAAAATCTACAGCAATATCAATTCGATTGGCTATAAATTCATAGTGGCATTGACCCCAAAAAAGCAAGGATTGAATTTTAGCAAAATCTAACTTTGCCAAGATTTTGCCACTCAAGTCAACAAAGTAGCGATGGAATTTTTCAGCACCAGCAGAAGGCGCATAATTGATACCAATCAGTGAACGCTCGTGCTCGTAAATCTCATGCCAAACCTTGTTTAGAGCCAGCATATCGTTATTCTTGGCATCAGGTAAGGGTTCATTTTTGCGCTCAAATGGTAAGCCTAAAATCTTTATTATGTCCGAAATCCCACCTGAAGCCTCGCTGAGAACTTGAAACCGTAGCCAGTCAACTCTAACCTTTCTATCCAAAAATGCAGTTTGTGTCATTTTAAATTTTCCAAACAAAATAAATTACTGCCGCATGATTTGTGCTAGCGCTCGTTTTACCATTTTAATCTATTTTTAAGTGTCTACAGATTCGTCTACAAAATACTTGACATTGTAGACACCGCGAGTTATTGTATACACATAGCCGTCTACAAGTGTATACAGTCATGAGTCAAGTTATCAGTTTTCGAGCGTCAGGTCACTTCCTAAATTGGCTAGAATCCCAACGCATAGAGGGAGAATCGGTAAGTCAGTGTTGCCAACGAATGCTTAAAGATATATCCGCTGGCGTGTCTACGAACGTGTCTACACAAAATACTGTAAACGTCGCGTCTACAGATTTGTCTACACCTTTTGCGGATTTGTCTACACGAAGTAATAATAACGTCGCGTCTACAAATACTGTAGACATTGTAGACAAAGCTGTAAATTCAAAATTTAACCCTGTGATTGAGCGGATGGCTGCCATTGAGGAACGGCTGGGAAAATTGAGAGCCTGAGCGATGGCAACGATGAATCACTCAGGCTTGAATTGAAAGCGACCAACAATCAACTTACAGAATGGGATGCAGAACTGAATCAATTACACGAGCGCAACGGCGAATTGGTGTTGAAGGTGCAGATGTTAGAGCAAAAACTTAAGGAAGCGCAGCGCGACCGGGAAGAAAATAAAAATTTGCCTCCGACCTGTGCGAAATTTCCAGAGTCAATAGACTTGTCCGCCAAAACTAAAGCAATTTGCAAAATCGTTAAACCCTGGGTATCCACCAAACACATCAGTAAAATTAACGCCCAAATCAAACAAGAGTTAGAGGGGCTGGAATAATAAGCAAAGCTAATACCGCCACAACTTCCCGATCGCACTCCCGGACAATAGAGCGATCGGGAAGCGACTTATCAGAAATTCAAATCAATTGACAGATACGCGGAAGTCTGCCATTTTGAATGTAAGGAAGATTGATGCGCGGTAGCAAGGCTGTTGCAAGCCCAACTAACCACGACTTCCCCGAACAGTTAACTTACAACCGTCGGAGCAAAATCATTATGCACCAAAAACCGCCCACAGCGATAGGGCGATCGCATTTATTTAATGCGAGTATTTCAGCGCTCAAACTGCGGGCGGACGAACTGGGTTTGACCCACTACGCCTCGCTGTACGGCGACAAACGCAAGCGCGAAACTTGGCTCAAACTCCTAGAACACGAGCCAGACTTGCAACCGCTGCAACCGCGCCCACAGTTTTCAAAATTCAAAAAATCAGACTACCAGCTACCGCATCGGCGACATTATGCGATTGTACTTTCTGTCGCTGCGATTGCTTTGCTTTGGCTAGCGAAACCTTTACTCAGCAAGGTTTCACCAATTCAACTCGACATCAAAATTCAACTTACAGGACAAAAATAATGAGTCTACAACTGCGACTATTCGGCGGCGGTAAATCCGATGCTGGCAATTTAGCAACCAGTGGCAATGACGGCGGACACGCGATCGACAAATCAAGGGTACTTGCAGCTACCGCAGCGGGTGTTATTACCCCGCTAACCCCTGGTAATTTTGGGAGCATCCGAACCGCGCCAATAGTACCCGCCCCGCGATACTTCGAGCGTGATGAAGCCGATCAGCTTAAAGAACTAGCCAAGGAGAAAACCGACGGTGCGAGACAGTCCAAGCGCGCCTATCAATCTTTGAGCAAGATTGAAGAAGCAGACGCAAAAGTCCACAAAGAACACCGCAAGTATGAAGGAGTAGTGGCGGAAAACGAGCTAAAAAAGGTTCGTAGCAACGCGGGTTTAGCCAAAAAGTTACACGGGATGCGACCGGGTTATGCCCGATTGGGACTGGGTATTGACAAGGCTGACAGTGATGCCCGCACCCGTATTGATGCCATCAAAGCCAAGTTGACAGCGGGGGCTAACTAATGAAAGCGATGTATCTGGTTAACTATTTTGTAGCCGGGTGCATCACTTCCTCCCTTCTAGGGTGGATAGCGAGTTTGCATCCGATGTCGTTTAGGGCGATCGCATTTTTGCTAGCAGCAGTCGCAGTCGCTTGGGTGATGTGCTGGCTGCTAGACTTCTCCCTCAGCCAACTGTTGAAGATTTCAGTACCCCAATTACAAGCACTTTTGGTCAGCATTTTAGCTGTGTTGCTGATAGGTTTAGGGGTGTTTCTATGCACCTAAAGATGTTTGTGTTGAGTGCGTCAGCAGTCGCATTGTGGCTAGCTCCTTTGAGTGCACTTGATAAAAAAGTAAACTGGCACAAAGCAGCTCAAGGCGTGAGTTTATGTGCGGGTATTGCTTGCGCTATCAAGGCGGGTAGCATTGCCTACAAACTGTCCGCAGATGCGGAAATTGAGGTAATTAAGGAGCGGGCTATTACGGCTGACGTGATTGATGAAATCTCGACATCGGCTTACGTTTCACAGCAACAAAGACAGCAGGAAGCCGAACTTATGCTAGCTTCCCCTGGGCTTGACGTGGAAGCTGGTCGTAAATCGCTAGAAGCCATGTATGATAACGACTTACAGGATAGCGTTTCCGCTTCTGACAATTCAGATTACCTAGTTTACTTGGAAGTTTGTAAGTCACAAAAAGCGGGTAAGTCTGTTACTTGGATTGTTGAGAATGTTCTGAAAATGGGAGGGCGTAAATTTGCTGACGGTAAGGTAAAATTAGAATCAATTTTGAAACAGTTTGAGGAAAAACTGAATGAGTGAGTCAGTACAACTAGGAAGCTTTCGAGTAATCGGAACCAAAAAAGAAATTGTAAATACGTTGGCATTCTTGAGGACTAATGGTTGTGTATGGAATGGCAAAGAAAAATACTGTGTACAACGAAATGACGAAAATAAATTTGCCTACTACCTAAACAATGTAAGAGTGCCACTTGTAATCAAAAAGTGAAAGCGATGACTGAAATTGAAACCGACGATTTAAGCGAGGACGAAAGCAATGAAGATGACGACGAAAGCTTGTGGGAAACTGCTATCTGCTGGAAATGCCACGGCGACGGGTGTACATGGTGCGACTTTGACGGCTGGTATTATCCGGCATGGACTGAGCCAAACGGAATAAATTAAACACTGATTTAGTGTAGAATGCGATCAAATATTGGTGGAGTCCGAACCCCGAGCAATTGGGATTAATCCGACATACAGCCCTAGAAATGCCTTAAGTAAGAAAAGAGTAGGCGCAATTGTAACGAGCGATTTGGCTGATAATTGCGGGAATTCCCTTAAGGTAGGCTGCGGAAGGAGGGTTTTAGACCCGGGAAACGGGAAAGCGCGTAAGCTTTCGTGTAGCGAAAATGCAACACACCAATCAAAATCTAAGCTAAGGAACTCATCGCTACGAGGGAATTCGGCTTTTGTCTGTCACGGCTGTTTGCTTGTGACAGCTTAAGGCTGGTTCCATTTAGCCAAGTTTTTAAAAATCAACAAACCAAAAATACCAAAAAACCGCTGCTATCAAATTGGAACCTGAGCGCAACGGCTATTTGGATTCAAAACCTGCCCAAGGGGCGGGTCTACCTTTATGTATTGTACAACAAATGCGGTCACAGTCAACAGCGCCAAATTTCTCTCGAAAGCTCACGAAGAACACATAGCGCAACGCGGACTATTAAGCGATCGGGCAAGAGCAACTTGCCGAACAATTGGTGCCGAAGAAGCAAGCCTGATATTAAGCACTCCAGCCAAATCGGGAGGAATCCTGATCGAGGGCGACTCTCTACAATCCCAGTTCAGACCAGACAAACGCTGGAAAGTCGGCAACAAATTAGTTCCCAAATACCTCACTCCCAAAACCGACCACGGCTACGACGCAATTTTACCCACAGACCCAGGGCTAAAAGATTACTGGGAACCAGAAACCCTCAAAAAATCCTGCTATCAACTCAACGGGCATCCGTGCCTTTTGATTACCGAAGGTGGATTTAAAGCGATCGCTGGATGCGACAATAATTTGCCCACAATGGGGCTGATTGGCGTAGAAATGGGCTTATCTGGCAAAAAATCCGACACCCAAAACAAGCGCTACCTCATTGAGTCCTTAGAGAAATATGCCAAAGCGGGCATCGGATTCATCATCGTATTTGATGCAGACGCGACGACCAACCCCAACATCAGGAGAGCGCAGCGCACATTAGGGCGACAGCTTCTAAAATTTGATGTACCCTTGTATGTCGCAACAGGGGGCTGGGAAATGGGCGAAAATGGCGCAAATAAAGGTATGGATGATTTTATCCAAAATGAAGGGATAGAAGCCTTCCGAGCAATTCTTGCCAAAGCCAAACTATTTGATGCTGACAGCGACGAGGACATTGAAGCCCCACAGACAAAGCCGCCAACACCAAGACAAACCGCGCGACAACTTGCCGAAGACTACGGGCATTTATGGAAATTTGACAACGAGACAAAAGCTTGGCGCATCTGGAATGGGAAGCACTGGGAGCCAACCGACGACGGAAATGTGGAAACTTTGATTAAATCGGTGATTGACGCGCGAAACATAGCATATAAAGGATTCAGCTACATTGCTGACACAATCAAGCTGTTAACGGCTGATTTGCGAGTAAAACGCTGGAATATGTTAGAACGGGCGCGGTACATCGCATTTGACAACCTGGTACTTGACACAAAAACGGGCAAAACGCTAGAACACGCCCCACACATGGGTTTTACATCATGCTTGCCTTATGTCTACAAGCCGTATACAGCCACGTCTACAGATGCACTGGAAAACCTCAAAAGCAATTGCCCGAACATCTACCAATGGATGAGCACCGCCATGCAGAGCGATCGCAAAAAAATCATCAAGCTGCTGGCAGTTGTAAACGGACTGTTAAAATTCAAATTTTTTGACCTGCAAATGTTCGTGCACCTCATCGGCAAGCCAGGAAGCGGGAAAGGAACGTTTATTCGACTGCTGCAAAAAATCGTAGGGCGAGACAACTGGAAAGGATGTAAATTGCGGGCTTTAGACGATGGCTCAACAATGGCAAGCATCATCAATAAGCAGTTAGTCGCGTGCCCAGATGAACGTAACGCATCAGGGGTCGAAGCCATCCTCAGCTTGACGGGCGGGGATGCAATCGGATACCGCGAGGTTTACAAAGCCGCCTCAGATGCCTTTTTCTACGGGCTACTGATTATCTGTAGCAACCACCCAATCTTTGTGGGCGACACAACGGGACTAGACCGCCGACTGTGCCTAATTCATTTTGACAACCCACTGCCGACCGTCCTCAGAAATTCTCAGATAGAAGCCGCTATGGATGCTGAAATTTCCCAACTAATCACAGCTTCATTAATGCTCACGGACTCAGAAGCCAGCGAAGCAATCCGAGGAAGCGGCATCAACCAAATTGCAGAATTCAGGCTACAAGAATGGGAAATGAAGCGAGACACAAATAGCGTAGCAGCGCACTTCGACGATTGGTTAATTGCCGACCCAGACGCGACTGTGACGACAGGAAAAATTTACGAGCATTACAAAGACTGGTGCGGGACAACATTGAAAGCTGTATCACATATCAAATATCCCAAGATGCTAGCCGAACTCTGCAATGACTACCTAGAGTTAACCTCTGTGAAATGGGAAAGACAGCGAGGACGAAGTTTTTTCAAAGGATTGAGGCTCAGGAACGAGGGCGACCTGCAAACGCCAACACACTCAGATTTTTTGCAATCTGGCATCCCAATAACTCAAAATGACGGGGTTTGCGAAGCAAATGACGGGGTTTGTGCGGGGTTTGTGCGGGGTTCTGAACCCTTGCCAGTTGGGAATTACAGCGAAATGACGGGGTTTGAGCCTCAAAACTTTTTAGAAAAAACTAACCTGCTGCAAACATCGGAGCAAAAAGTGTGTTTGATAAAAGATGTTGAAAAAACACCTCAAACCCCGTCAAACCCCGCAAATCCCCAACCAGCAAGGGATACAAACCCCGTCACGCCAAAATCAAACCCCGTCATAACCCCGTCAACTTTAGCGATCAGACAAAAGGTGAAAGTCAGCCAAAAGTTCAGCGGCCGCCAGCAACTGCGAGGAAAAAGCGCCGAAATCATCAAAGACTTAGGGAGCAATTTGTACCAGGTGAAATTTGGAGGAGCCGGAGTCACAGTATCAGGTCATGGGAAAGTTAAAACCGCCAACGTTAGCAGCACACAGTTGCTCACCGAATGCGAAATCGAGTTAATCGAATTTATTCAGGCTTGCGATGATGCCGAAGGAGCGCTCGATATTCAAAAAATCCTCACCGAATGTTGCGATCGGAATGAAGCGAGCCGTGCCAAAGTTTGGGCGGAACTATCAACCGCCGAACAATCCAAGTTCAAAGCTCTGTTAGGTAACTGAATATGTAACCGCCGGAAAGTGGCGGCTATTTTCTCAGAGTTCGGC
>NZ_JAUBVX010000101.1:0-7785 GCF_036706065.1 Microcoleus sp. A2-C3
GAAAAGCAAGCTAATAGTCGAGCTCGAAAATTGTCAAAATTAACAAATCCATAGGCTTGACGTTTAATCAGTTTGAGGCGATTGTTGATTCCCTCCATCACACCACTCGTTGTTCGGTTCAAGAAATAGTTACAAATTCCATCGATATGATTGCGAAGCATGGTTAGGGTATCAATGTAAATCGATTGTGCTTTTTTAATCCATTCAAGCAGTAATTTTTTCCCCTCTTCCACACTATGATGACTTTCAAAAATCTCTCTGAATTCTTCCTTCAATTCATAGGCAAGCTTAAGACGCTTAGATTGACTTAAAACTGTAGCCAATTTAATCCGTTCCTCTTCTTTTAAATCTACACCATTTTTCGGGACAATAAATCTGCTACCTTTTCCTTTAATATTGCTTTGTATTCGGATTTTATTCAATTCCTCATTCACATATTTCATCACATGAAATCGGTCATACACTACAATCGCATTCGGAAAAACTTTTTGGATCACTTTTGGAAAACCACCCCACATATCTACACTCACTTCTGATACCTGTTCATGAACCTCAATCGGTTGCTGCATAAGGATTTCCATAATTTGTTTGCTGTTCATGACTATCGATAACTTCAATCAATTGACTTTGGTCAATATCGGAGACTACAGTCACAAAATCTTGATGCCCTTTTCTCATACTGATTTCATCGATACTCAGACGTTTAACCGCTCCCCATGAGACTTTTTTACTTGCAATCGCTGATGATTGAAAATTCCTTGAACTTGAGCCCAACTTAATTCTTCCTCTCGTTTTACCTGTTCCACCGTTGTCACCTGAACACGGTGATAAATATACTCCTCATATCGTTGAGTATAGCGCCGACCTTCATCAACAAAACACAGTTGCTCTGTGAAATATTTTTGACAATTGTTACAGTAGTATTGGCGACGAGGAATTTCCAATTCGATTAACTGACCTGAAATCGGTAAATCTCGAATCAAGATTGTCCGAATCTGATGGAGTTCATCTCTGGACTGTTGACAGTGAGGGCAAGTAGCATGATCAGTCAAAAAACCAACTTTTAGAATTGTTTTTGTATCATTTTTAATACATCTTTCAATCGTAATGTCTGGCAAATTGAGTAATCCGTCAAGATGAAAATCCATGAGCGACGCTCTAGCAGAAAGTTCATATATTATACAGTTTACACCTCAAACCCAGAAGACCCCTGCTGTGCAAAGTGGTTTAGAGGCATTCGAGAGAATTGATGTACTCGTGAACAACGCGGGGTATGGATTAATGGGCGCGATTGAGGAAGTGAGCGATCAGCAAATTCGCAACCAATTTGAAACCAATGTCTTTGGTCTTTTGAATGTGACTCGCGTAGTCATCCCCCTTCTCAGACAACAAGGTTCCGGTCATATCTTGAACATTTCTTCAGTGGGCGGACGGATGACAGTGCCAAGACTGGGACTTTATCATGCCTCTAAATTTGCAGTTGAAGGTCTTTCAGAGTCCCTCGCGCAGGAACTTAAACCATTTGGTATCAAGGTTATAGTCATTGAGCCAGGAGGCTTTGCTACTGACTTTGAAGACCGTTCTTTAATTTCAGCTCATCCGATGCCAGAGTACGATTTCCTTCGAGAGCAAATGGCTAAGTATTCCGCTGAATCTGTTCGTGGTGATGCAGCGATGGGTGTTCAGGCAATGTTGAAAGTTGTGGAATTACCTGACCCACCCATTCACCTAGCGATCGGTCCCAGAGCATTGCCGAGGCTTATCCAAAAACTTTCTTCAGATATCGAAGAATATCAGCGATTTGAAGATATCTGGCAGGCTTCCACCGCCAATGCGAAGCAGGGAATAGGGCTTTCCTAAATCACTCATATTTACACTCAAAAGAGAAACATCATGATTAAGCTTTACGGTCACGAAATGTCTGGTAACAGCTACAAACCAAGACTGTTGCTGGAACTGTTAAACATCGAATATGAATGGGTCAAAGTGGATGTGATGAAAGGCGAACAAAAATCGCCGGAATATCTTGCCCTCAATCCATTTGGTCAAGTTCCTCTGTTGATCGATGGCGATACCAAACTAGCGGATGCTCAAGCTATTTTGGTGTACTTGGCGCGGCAGTATGGCGGCGATAGTTGGCTCCCGTTGGATGCACTCCCGTTGGCTCAAGTCGTTCGCTGGCTATCGACAACTGCTGGAGAAATTCGCCAGGGCCCTGAACATTCCCGACTTTATTATTTGTTTGGGGTTACCAACATCAATATCGAACGGGCACACCAGCAAGCAAAGAATATCCTGACTCAATTAGACCAACATTTGAGTACGCGAAACTGGTTAGAATTCGATCGCCCGACGATCGCCGATATCGCAGTTTTTCCCTACGTTGCTCTGGCGGACGATGGCAAGATTGACCTCGCACCCTATCCCAATGTCCTGACTTGGATCGATCGCATCAAACAACTCCCTGGCTATATCCCAATGGCAGGAATGTAGGTGAACCAACACATCTTAAGAAGAGAGGTAACACATGGCAATCCCAGGCTGGACAAGAACCGAATCGCCGTTTCATCCGGGTGAACTAGCAATTCAAGGCCGAATGGGTACACAGGCGAAGATGGATAGGCAAGGACGACAAATGATTCGGGAATATCTGCCCGATCAATTTCGGCAGTTCTTCCCCCAACTTCCTTACATAATTGTGGGCACGGTGGATGCGACAGGTAGCCCCTGGGCTTCAATTCTGGTAGGGGAACCGGGCTTTTTGTCTTCACCAGACGATCGCACCTTGCAGGTTGCCGCCAAGCCCCTGTTTGGCGATCCTCTCACAAATACTCTTGCCGATCGCATCGATATCGGCTTGCTCGGAATTGAACTCCATACCCGTCGTCGCAATCGTGTGAATGGTACTGTCACAGCAATTGACTCGGATCGCTTTGAAGTGCAAGTGGGACAAAGCTTTGGCAACTGTCCCAAATATATTCAAGCTCGGATGTTTGAGCTAATTGAGCAAGATTCAGCAACACCGCGATCGATCCATCAATTCCAAATGCTTGGATCGGAAGAACGGGCAGCGATCGCGATCGCTGACACCCTCTTCATTGCAACCGCTTATCAAAACACATCGGCGGGCATTGCTAGTGGGGTAGATGTTTCTCATCGCGGTGGCAAACCAGGCTTTGTGCGGCTAGACGATGACTATACACTGACCGTTCCCGACTTCTCTGGTAATTGTCAATTTAATACCTTTGGCAACCTAGAGTTAAATCCTCGTGCAGGACTACTATTTGTGGATTTTGAGCGGAGCAACCTGCTTTACCTTACTGGCACAGCCGAAGTGATTTGGGAAGGGGCCCAAATCAATGACTACGAGGGAGCAGAGCGATTGTTTCGCTTCCACCTCGATCGTGGCTATCGGGTAGAGGGTAGCCTCCCACTGCGTTGGTCATCGCCAGCATTCTCACCTTTCCTAGATCCCACAGGTTCTTGGTGAGGGAATGGCTTATTTAATCTTGTTAGTGTCACGAAGTTTTCGCCACCAAGAAACTTAATTTTTTAAAGCCTTACAGCCAAAGTATTTCACAATTGCAATTTGCCAGTGCCGAAAACTTCTTGACACTAACCAATCTTGATTAACTTATCTACAAACCAACTTTTATGGAAGCTAAACTCCCTCTCCCACCATTTACCGTAGAAACTGCCTTAGCGAAAGTACAAATTGCTGAAGATGCCTGGAATACCCGCGATCCAGAGCGAGTTTCCCTAGCATACACCGAAGATTCTGAGTGGCGGAATCGATCGGAGTTTCTGAATGGACGAACCGCGATCAAAGCATTTCTCAAACACAAATGGGAGAAAGAACTAGACTATCGCCTGAAAAAAGAGCTTTGGTGCTTTATGGATAATCGGATTGCGGTGCGATTTGAATATGAGTGGCACAATGATTCTGGCTTCTGGTATCGCTCCTATGGTAATGAAAACTGGGAATTTGCTGATAACGGTCTAATGATGCGTCGATTTGCCTGCATTAATGATTTACCCATCCAAGAATCTGAACGAAAGTTTCGCACGTAAGGATTCAGGTCTAAGATTGGGGAATAAGAGAAGGCATAAATAAGTCACAAGGTAAGGATTCAGGTAAGATAACTTCTTGCTGGGGAAAGACTTTAGATCTGTAGCTTGATGCTAAATTAATCTTTATTGTCAACAATACTTCGGACAGTTTTTTAAAGCCTCTGTAAGCTTTACAGTGCAAGCCTTCGCATTTTTAATCTTTTTTTCAAACTTAAGGCTAAACTTAAACTTTAAAAAAATAGTACATACTATAGCCAGTATGGGTTTTAGGTATTTAATTATGCATAAAACTGTCCGAAGTATTGGTCAATAGATGAGGAAAAAATGTGATTTATCGTCATAAGAGTGACAGTGCATAGATATAGAAAAAAGCCCTTACTTTGCCATGAAAACCTTGCCAGACAAGCGTTAAAGCGGCAATTTTTTTGACCTGAATCCTTACGTTTCAAGCTCTGTTTAGCTAAAAACGCTTAAATTTAAACGTGCTTTAATAGATTGCGGATATGTCTATCCAGACTGGCAATCAGAACTCTAAAATTCTTAACGTAATCGCACAGCTCGGTACGCACAGAATTACTGAATAGGGCGAATGAGTGAATTTTGGCCCATCTTTTTTTAGCTCAAGTTTCGCTCTTAGGCTACAGATAAGGCTTTTGACGGAATTTTCACCGCATTAACCTGTCCGGTGAACAATCGCAAGCATGGTTTTGGAACAAAAAAGGTGGAGTGGCAACACTCCCTCAACTCTACCTCTCGGCTTTACTCTAGGGCTTGCTGAATAGAACTAGAAGCTTTTACTGCCAATGGTTTCAAGATTTTTAAACACAAAAAAGTGCAAGGTTATGACGTTTTTTGGCTCAAAATCCTTGGATTTCGGTGAAAAATTGTGGAGTAAATTTGGGAACCCATCTCCGAATCTCCCATTTTTCAAGCTGTTTGGCGCCTAGATTCGATTTGTGGGCTTTTTCAGCAAGCCCTACTCTAGAAACCGGGTTTCTTGCTGCGAGCTTTAGTTTCCTGGCGCGACGACTTTTTCTAGTTTCCCGGCATCTGAGCGTAATTCCACCCGAGATGTTTCAAAAATCCGTCTTTATGCTGAACTTACAGCTCTTTGGCGGCCTAGAATATGTAAGTTAGTGCTTACATTAATTGAAATGAGTAGAACGAATCGAAGTGCAGCAGAAACCCGCGATCGCCTGTTGAAAGCCGCGATTGAAGTTTTCTCTACAGAAGGCTACGTTGGAGCGACAACTCGTGAAATTGCTCGTGTTGCAGATGTGAGTGAAGTCACTTTGTTTCGCCGCTTTCAGAGCAAAGAGCAAGTGTTGAGTGCGGTTGCCCACCACATTACAGCATTGCGGACGGAGGCGTTGGCGCATCAAGACGAATGGACTTATGACCTACGCCGCGATCTCCTGCATTATGCAAAGCTCCACGACGAAATGCTGGAGGAGTACGAAGCTCTATTTCGGATGTTTATTGGTGAAGCTCATCGACATCCGATAGAAGCACTGGAGGTGCTTCAGGCATCATTTTTACCGCTACGTGAAAAACTAATTTCCTATCTACAAACCTGTGTTGAACGTGGCAGTATTCGTCCGAATGTTGACCTGCCACTGGCAGTAGATCAATTGACGGGAATGCTGCTCTCTGGTATGATTCGCCGCCATGTTTCTCAAGTAAACCGGGGCTATAGCCGTAAACAATACATCGAAGGGTGTGTGGATTTATTTGTGCGGGGAGTTAGCACAGCAGCGTCTTCTGTAAGTCGTACTTCGTCTCCAGAATGAAGATTCTTGACAATTTTCGTATGAATTTGGCATTTCCAGATTAAAGCATCCTAACCCGTTGCGGTGGTGCGAAGCACCTGCCTCTTTGCGATCGCAAAAATAGAGACTAAAAATGAAACGCCCTCAAATACATAGTCATACAACTGAACCAGATTCTATTGATATTCAGGGTTTTACCGATTTGGAAGAGTCTGAGCCTCAACACCAACAAAACGCTCAACAAAACGCTCAACAAAAGCGAGCAAAACCATTAAAAAAATTGAAACAATCTCCCTATGATGCAGCCGGGTACGTGCAGGGACCGCTCAAGTGGGCGATCGCCCTGACGGCTTCTTTAGGAGCCATTCTAGAAGTCATTGATACCAGCATTGTGAACGTTGCTTTAACAGATATGCAGGCGACATTAGGCGCAACCGTGACCGAAATTGCTTGGGTCGTAACGGGTTACGCGATCGCCAACGTTGTGATGATTCCGCTCTCTGCTTGGTTGGGGGACTTTTTCGGCAAGAAAACCTACTTTGTCTTTTCCATGATCGGGTTCACAGCCGCCTCGATGTTATGCGGTTTATCCATCAACCTGCCGGTGCTAGTGGGAGCTCGAATTCTTCAAGGCTTCTGCGGAGGCGGACTGTTGGCAAAAGCGCAAGCGATTCTGTTTGAAACTTTTCCCCCAGCAGAACAGGGGTTAGCGCAGTCGGTGTTTGGAGTTGGGGTGATTTCAGGCCCGGCTATTGGCCCCACGCTAGGCGGCTATCTGACCGATACGTTAGGCTGGCGCTGGATTTTCTTTATCAATTTGCCGGTCGGTATTGTGGCTGTCATCATGGCGATCGTGTTTCTCCGACCAGACTCGAAGCAACACGGACAGAGCCAGAAGAAAGTGGACTGGACAGGAATTGCACTGCTGTGTATTACGGTAGGTAGTTTGCAAGCATTTTTGGAAGAAGGGGAAAAAGAAAACTGGTTTGAATCGGGTTGGATTACGCTTCTGGCGTTTCTGGCGGTTATGGGGCTGTTTTTGTTCATCTGGCGAGAACTCAGCACAAAAGCACCAGCAGTTGACTTGCGCGTTCTGCGGCATAAATCCCTGGCAGCCGGTAGCCTTTACTCTGGTATTTTGGGCATGGGGTTGTACGGAGCCTTGTTTGCTGTACCGCTGTTTGCTCAAGGCGTGCTGAAATTTTCGGCCATGCAAACCGGATTTCTACTCGCTCCAGGAGCTTTAGCGTCCGCCATCATAATGGTTTTATTGGGCAAAATTTCGACTAAGGTGGATGCCCGCATTTTAATTGCGCTGGGAGCCTGTGGAACGGCAGCCGTCATGTTCGAGCTGGCAAAAATCACGCCCCAAACCGGAACAGATGATTTGTTTTGGCCCCTAATCTGGCGCGGTGCAACTACGGTTTTGATGTTCCTGCCCCTGAGTTTGGCAACATTGGGTTCCATCCCCAAAGAAGATGTATCGGCTGGATCGGGCTTCTATAACTTGACTCGTCAGCTCGGTGGTAGTATTGGCATTGCTATTCTGACCGCATTACTGACTCGGCGAGAGGCTTTTCATCGAGCTATTTTGTTGGCAAAGTTAACGCCTTACGATCCAGAAACAACTGAGCGGCTCAATGCACTCACTGGTGTGTTTCAGAGTCGCGGTTCTGATGCCGCAACTGCCCAACAACAAGCCCTCGCCGCGCTCTCCCAATTAGTCAATACGCAGGCAGCCGTTCTATCCTACGCAGACATTTTTCGCTTTGTCGGCATTATCTTTCTCTGCTCGTTGCCATTGCTGCTGTTTCTCGGCAAGGGAGGCACTGGAGCCAAAGCACCTGCTGTTCACTAATTGTTTGATTTTATAGCAATCCTAAATCATTATCTACACTTATTATGATATAATTATATGCAATGATTGATTGTGACAATAAAAAAA
>NZ_JAUBVX010000102.1:0-7162 GCF_036706065.1 Microcoleus sp. A2-C3
TTTGAGTAACAGCTTGCCTGCTCTTCAAAGCCAGCTACTTTTAGCTGCGACTATTTTTTAGTCTAAACTACAGTCACAAAGAATCATAATCTGAACTCTACGCTGGCTCATTCAACCATCCCCGTGCAATCAGTTCAGCAATCGGTAGTCCAGAATCATCAGCCACTTCACTGCTAATTCGTCTGACTCGAACCGGAGCATTACTTTGACGCTCAAACCAATAGCCAATCGGTGAAGCTAAAAGATAGTTAATTAACTCAGGATGGTGAGAAATTAGTAATGCTTGAAGTTTTCCCTCGCTACAAAGGTCATAAAGCTCAATCAGCCAGGGTTGAATTTCTGGCAATGCTAAAAAGTTTTCCGGTTCATCAATCCACAAGGTATAGTCTTCAGATTTTGTACCGTAAATCAGCGCGTATAAAGCAACTAATGTTTTTTGTCCGGCAGACAATTCTCCCAGACGATATTCAATTAGCTTGCTGTTATCTGTTTCTCCTGAAAACCGCAGTTTTAACACCGAATTTTCTTCGCTGAATCGCTCAAACTTAAAATGTGTGAATCCATCCAAAACAGCTCTTAAAATATTTCCAATTTCAGTAACTTTACCTTGATCTTCAGATAAGTACCGATACCAAGAAACAAAATTTTCCATCTGAGGAGTCAAACGCATTTGTTCTTGGCTACTTTCATCAACCATCAAGCTGGGAATAACTTGCACAATGATAAATCGCGCCATCCGTTCTCTAAACCAAGTTAACTTCGTGTTGTCGTTTCTTGGCATTAATGAAGATAGCATAGATTGCGACCAGTCAAACTGGTATTGCGGGCCCGGTGAATAATTATCTCGATAGAGTTGAACTTCGCCTAATTCAAATGTTAGTAAAGGCTGCTTATCAAAGAACAGACGCTCGTACCCAACACGACATTTATCTCGATTGTGATCAATTCCTAATTGATATATGTAGCAGCCGCCATTACCGAGAATTTCGAGCTCAAAACGCTGAATTTTTAAGGTTTGCCAGCGGGTGCAGTCCGCTGGTTTGAAAATTCCTTCTACCTTACTGTCGCCGCTGACAAATGCTTGGATTTTCTGCAAGACTTCAAAAACTGTGGATTTACCTGAGCCGTTAGATCCCAGAAATAGATTAATTGCATCAAGATTTAGTTCAAAATTTACCAAACAGCGAAAATTGTCAATATATATTCGTTTCAGCATGGGATTTTTTCAGTCATAATTTCTCTAGCTCCTGTCATTGTGAGCAGGAGCTAAACACAACACTCGGACAACCCAAATTAACCCACCCGTTCGGCCAATTCTAACCACCGCTCAGTCGCGCGATCGATCTCCTGAGTCAATTTAGTCAAACGATCCGATAACTTCTTCACCTCCGCAAACCCGCTCGGAGCGTTGTTTGACAAAATCTTCTCAACTTCTTGTTTCTCAGCTTCCAGCTTCGGAATTTGAGCCTCTAACTGCTGGTATTCCCGCTGATCGTTGAACGAAACTTTCGTTGATTTTGTAGTAGAAGCTTTGGTTTGTGAATTGTTAGATTCAGGGGTACGTGCAAACTTTTCTTTGTCTTTTTGTCCTTTGAGTTCCTTGGCTTCTTCGGCTTTTTTGTGGTCTAAATATACCGAGTAATTGCCGGGATACAAGCGCAAATTGCCACCCGGTTCTAAGGCGAAAACCATGTCAATTGTGCGATCGAGAAAATAGCGATCGTGCGACACCACAATCACGCAGCCGTTAAAATCTTCCAGATAATCCTCCAAAACCGCCAGAGTCTGCACGTCCAAGTCGTTTGTCGGTTCGTCCAAAATCAGCACGTTGGGCGCGCTCATCAGCACCTTTAACAGAAATAACCGGCGCTTTTCCCCGCCGGAAAGCTTGTTAATCGGTGCATACTGTTGAATCGGCGGAAACAAAAACTTCTCCAACATTTGAGAAGCAGTAATGATTTCCCCGTCCGCCGTTTGCACCAATTCCGCTACACTTTTCAAGTATTCAATAACTCGCTGGTCTTCGTTCGGAGTCAAATCCTCTGAATGCTGGTCAAAATAACCGATATGAATGGTTGTGCCAATTTCGACAGTACCCGAATCCGGCTGAATGCGTCCGGTGATGATATCCATCAGCGTCGATTTTCCCGCACCGTTGCAGCCAATAATTCCTATCCTGTCTTCGGGAGTGAAATTGTAGGTAAAGTCTTTAATTAAAGTGCGATCGTCGTAAGCTTTACTGATATGCAGTAATTCAATCACCTTCTTACCAATCCGGCGACCCGCTGTCGCAATTTCGACTTTGCCGTTGGCTGTTTTGAATTCCTCTGCTCGCATATCTTTAATGCGATCTATCCGAGCTTTTTGTTTGGTACTGCGCGCCTTCGGCCCTTTTTTCAGCCATTCCAACTCGCGCCGCAAAACTCCCGAGAATTTGCGCTGAGTGCTGGCGGCGGATTCTTCCGCTAAGGCTTTTTTCTCCAAGTAATAAGCGTAATTTCCAGCATAATTGTAAAGGTCGCCCCGATCGATCTCTAGGATGCGATTGGTGACGCGATCGAGAAAATAGCGATCGTGCGTAATCAGCAGCAGTGCACCGCGATAGCCGTTCAAATAGTTCTGCAACCACTCCACAGACAGCGCATCCAAGTGGTTTGTCGGTTCATCCATCAACAACACATCGGGTTCGGAAAGTAAAGCCGTTGCTAAAGCAATTCGCTTGCGGTAGCCGCCGGACAAGTCGCCAATTTTCGCATGAAAATCCTCAATTCCCAACTTAGTCAAAATCAATTTAGCCTTGGTTTCCAAATCCCACGCATCAACCTCATCAATGCGTTCAGACACCGCAGACAGACGCGCCATCAACTTGTCGGTATCGCCTTTTCCGTGGGACAGTTGATCGGAAATTTCCTCGTATTCGCGCACCAAAGCCATTTGTTCGCCACTGTCGGCAAATACTTGCTCTAAGACAGTGTGATTTTCGTCTAAATCCGGCTGTTGCGGGAGATAGACAATTGTAGAGCCTGGATTGACCCAGCGATCGCCCGCATCGATCGACTCCATACCCGCAATCATTTTCAGCAGGGTGGATTTCCCGGAACCGTTAGTGCCGATGAGTCCGACTTTATCGCCTTCGTCGAGGCTGAAACTGGCATTTGTCAAGAGTTCTTTGATGCCGAAGTCTTTTTTGATCGATCGCAGAGTAAAAATAGTCATGAGTATATAAGATCGTTTACCTAACTTAGTTTAGCGCTGATGGTGATTTAAGCTTATTTATGCTAGTGGCGATGATTTATTTATGTGCTGATTGCTGCTGGGGAAACTGCTGCGGGCGAGGGAGTTTGGGGCGGCGAGTAGAATTTTGGCTGTTGTTGGGTGCGTGGGATGATGGTGAATAGTGTCGATCGATTGGGGTGTTGTGATGGGCGATCGTATTTTCAAAAGACTGAGGTAATTTTACAGGATAGCGGGTGTGCGATCTGTTTGTGTAGAAAGGGCGATCGGTATGAGGATACTTGTCCTCCAGCACCAAGTGCAGATACACGAAACATAATTTCAATTGTTAAGCGGTATTTGAGAAGTTATCTATGGATCTTGCGTCTCTGTAAGATTTTGATTGTCAGCTTCTTTTTTTCTTAGCTCGTTGAACTTGCTGAGAAGCTTCTGATAGAGGTAGTCCTCTTTGCCTCTAACACTACCTACAAACTCGATTTTCCCACGTAGAGAGTCTAGGAAACGTGCTACTTCCTTCTTGGGTAAAGTTACTTTCTTAGCATATTTAGATTCATAAGTTTCTGTAGCTGCCTGTAGTCCATACTTTTCCAAGGCATGAAGAGCACCCTCAATATTACGGACGTATTTACGACTTACATTAACAGTTTGATTGACTATTAGACCTGTAACTTCCTGCCTTTGTGTTTGGTTGTAAGATAGCCTCACTTTTGCCTCGTTAATTCTAAACCCATTAATCTCTATAATCGCTCGCAATTCATCTCCTAAAATAACCCGAGAAGAACCTTTTTCATAAGATGAAACTAATGAAACTGGTAGCTGAGTTCTATTGCTAGATAAAGTAATGTCATCAGCATAACGTGTATAAAATAATCCATGCTCTCTGGAAAATCTTTGTAATTCGCTATCCATTTTTGCACAAATAAGATTTGAGACTATTGGTGAAGTTGGTGCTCCTTGTGGCAGTTTATCATCAAAACAGCATATCTGAGCTAAGATAGTCGCGACTTTCTTGTCTAGTTCATACGGTTTTCCCATGAACAATCCCCTAACTCGACCAAAGTTAATATAGCCAAAGAAATCCTTAATATCCAGGTTGAGAATGAACTTTTTTCCGACGTGAGCTTTAGCGTTAGTAATAATGCTACGCGAAGTCGCAAATCCGTGAACAGAAGGTCTTGGTCGATAGACAGCATATAAAACTTGGCTGAGCTTTCTTTGAACTATTCCTAACGAACCATTGGGGGAATGAATAGTTCTATAGCCTCTAGATTTCTTAGGGACATGGAATTTTGTGTACCGAGAATCGTGAGGGATTCCGTAAATATAGTAGATAAGATATTTATAAGGAACTTGCAATAGTTGAGCAACATCATAAGGTGATTTCAGCTCTTTGAACTTTTTGGAAAGTTCCTCGCAACTCTCATATAAAAATGGAGCAAGATAAGTCTCTTTTTTCATAACTATCCGCTCAAACTATTGAGATGAAGTACCTACTTTTTGAGCATTCACGCTTTTTGCACAAGCACAAGCAGGGCAGTTGCACCTTTGAAAGGCGTAAGGCTAAGTTAAGAATCCTCCGTCGCAGTATCGCTAACGGAAATAAATACCCATTAAGTAGGTACTAAATTGATAATACCATGATTTTCCAAATCGGTCAACCTTATAAAAACTCTCATTGTATTTTCTACATATTCTTAATGCGTTCGCCCCGGTTTAAAAATTTCATAATATGTTTTTTTCTTTTCATAGCTTGCCAATCTATAATTGGGGGATTTTGAGAGTGCATAATTAAGAAATTTAATGGATTCACTATATTTCCCTAGATGCCTGAATACAACGCCTATTTGAGTAAGAATAATATAATTATTCGGCTGTGATTCAAGCAGAGATTTATAAACATGAAGTGCTTCCTCCCATCTATTTAAACCAAAAAGCATTAATCCTTTATTCTTTAAAATAGAAAAATCGTTGATATCTGATTTGAGTGCATCGTTTAGGATAGATAATGCGCCTTCTAAATCACCTATGCTCTTATGAGCAATTGCATACGTTACCCTTACTGCTGAGCTTTGAGGAGACAATTCAAGCAATTTCCTGTAAGTTCGATCCATAGTATCAATATCACCCATAAACTTTGCAACATCGGCTCTACGTTCTAATTTTTTTTGATTATTAGGTTCTTTTTCTAGTTTTAGATCAAGTTCGTCGGCTTCTTTTCGCAAATGCACCTGTGTGCGCCTCTCTATTTCTTTGGTAATGTCTTGACTGTTCAGCTTTAAACAACTTGACCCTTTCTTAAGGTATACACTACCTCCTGAAGTTCTGTATAGATCTTTATCTTCTGTCTTGACAACGTGTATTTTTACTACATACAAGTCTTCTATAAGCTCCCGCTCAGAATTTAAAATATCATAAATCTCCACTCTATAAGAGCTAAGAGGAATAGCCGGATCTGTGCTTCTTAATTTACCAGGAATATTTCTACAAATCTCGTCTCGGTAATTTCTATTAAGAGTGACCCCCTGAATGCTCCCGGAGTCATCTATGCCCAAATAAAGATCTCCCTCTATTTGGGCATTCAGGAATCCAACCACATATTCTTCAGCATGCTTCAAAATGGTATCGACTGGCCTCTTTGA
This sequence comes from Microcoleus sp. A2-C3, assembly GCF_036706065.1. Lineage (NCBI taxonomy): Bacteria > Bacillati > Cyanobacteriota > Cyanophyceae > Oscillatoriales > Microcoleaceae > Microcoleus > Microcoleus sp. A2-C3. The sequence continues at coordinate 5,874 of NZ_JAUBVX010000102.1, forward strand.
AGTTATCTCCTTAAACTCCACAGAATCTCCTTCTTCTTGAGGAAAAGTTTCTCCTTGCACAAACTCGATTTGCTGTCTCATATGTAGTGGCATAAACTCTAGTTTCAATGTTACAGCAATTTCTGAGGGGGTGACAACCCTAAGAAGATCTATCGCCCAGACTCAAATAAAAGAGCAAACGAGCATGAAACAGAATCGTGTCAATCCAGCGCTGTTTATCCCAGCCTGTCGCGAGAATTAGAAAGTGACCAGAATCCACATCACACGATCGGGAATTTTGACGTACAAAATATGATCACAATCCCTGCTAAAAGTGCTAAAAGCTTAAAACTCAAAACCATGCCTAACACCTATCGATACCCAATTGACAAACAAAAATTCTCTGCGGTAAAATTAGAAATAAAGCACGGATAATTCCCAAATGAATGATAAATCTTCAGCAGACTTGATATCGGTGACAGAGTTACACCGCCAGCTTAACGATTTACTCAAGCAACTATCACCGGAACGATTACAGGTACTTACTGATTTTGCCGCTTACTTAGCAAATGCTGAAAGCGAAGCTGCAACTCAAGAACTTTTGGCAATTTCTGGATTGCTAGAGCGAGTTAAGCAAAATCAAGCAACCCCTAAAACTGATTACGCAAACTGGAGAACTCTGCGCTCCGATGTATGAAGTTCTTCTCCATCCTGATGCTCAAAAGGTTTATGTCAATGCTGACAAAGCCCTAGCGAAGAAAATTGCCAGATGTTTGGAGCAGTTAGAACAAACTCCCCTGTTACACCCTAACATTAAAGCCCTCAAAGGAGATTTTGCAGCGTACTATCGCTACCGAATTGGAGACTACAGAGTCATTTACTCGATCGACGATGAAATAGTGCAGGTATTTGTTGTGGCGATAGCTAATCGCAGTGAGGCGTATGAACCCTGAAGGCAAGTTAGGGACTCGCGTCGTACATTAACTCGATACATATTTGTCCGCGCCCCATTTGATCAACCGCATTAATGCCGATGCGGTGCGCCAAAAAACAATCAATTTACAAGATTTACCGCAACTCGAACGCTACCTTTTTTTCAACTCAAACAATTCGATTCACCGACAACCATTATTTTTGGTAGCAAACGGGGAGACTTCGTTGGAGTCGATCGCCCTTTCAGACATTTTCAGCCATTCACCCTACTTTCCCACAGCAGCAGGCTGCTTGCGGTTCCGCACTTCCAGATAAATCAACAAAGCATTAACATCAGCCGGATTCACCCCACCAATCCTCGCCGCTTGGCCAATAGT
>NZ_JAUBVX010000103.1:0-6702 GCF_036706065.1 Microcoleus sp. A2-C3
ACACAATCATTCTGCCTATTCAGGACGGCGAATGTCTGAGGGGTGAAACCCCTCAGACATTCGCCAACAGTCTCTTTAAACCGCCGACTCTTATCTAACAAATAATTTGCGATCGCACATCCGCATCCACATAACTCAAAATTTTCTCTATTCTATTTTCCCAAGAAAACTGCTTGACAAAATCTAATGTTTCTGCATAACCTTCGCTCCTCCTCGGATATTTGGCTAAACTATCTCGAATGCTTTGCGCAAACCTATATGGGTTATCCGGTTCGCACCAAATTGCAGCTATTTTTCCAGATTTGAATTCCATTAAAGATGCAATTTCTGTGGCTATAATTGGAGTTCCCGATGCCATATAATCAAAGAATTTTAAAGGAGATGTGAATGTTGCAGCCTCTGTCTGACAGTGAGGGTGAGTCAAAACATCCGCCGCTTGCAGCAAGCTGGCTAGTTGATTTTGAGGCAGGTAGCCGAGAAAATTGATGTTCTTGACCTGCTTGTCTGTGGCTAGCTGCTGGTATGCTGTTACTTGGGATGAGTCACCACCGGCGATCGCAAATTGAACTTCCGGCAACTCCCGCGCCACATCCACCAACATATCCACACCTTTAAATTGGTAAAGTCCGCCCGCGTAAACTGCTAAATACTGCCTATCATCGGCTAATAATTGCTGTCGCCAATTCTCCGCTGCGACTGTTTGTCTCACCAAAAACAACTGGTTAAAACCATTGTGCAGCATAATGACTTTTTCCGCTGGCATCCCATTCTCAATCATGGTATGTCGCACAGTATCAGCAACAGTTACAGCAATTTGAAATAAAGGATTGCAAACAATTTCCGGCTCAAACTTCTTATTTTCATGGTGATGTTGTTCGTAGATAGCGGGAATTCCATTTTTGATGGCAGCTTTGACAAAGTTCCAGTCGCGGCTGTGGACAATTTTTGTCGATTTAAGCAGGTGAATCGGTAAATAGTATTTTGAAACTATTGTACTCGCACTCGTCCACTTGCTGTCCCAAAAGTCGATCGGCCACGGTACGGGCAAATCTGCTACTTTTAGCTGTTCCTGAAGATTGTAAATTTTGGCAAGTTGATCGTCCGGTTTTCTCGGTCTAAAAGGAAAAAGCAAATCAACCGGATTCAAAGCACTCCAGCCTTTGCGGAGGTATACCAAAACTGCTGGATAACCGAGATTTGCGGCGGCATTGGCAGAGTTGGTAACTTGAACTAAGCTGGCTACATTGGGTTGCGGTAAAGTATTTCTGGTAAAAAATACATAATATTTAGACATGGATTTTTAACTGATTTTCTACTTGTTAACTGTCTGACGCTTAATCGTACTTTCTATAAATTCTAAAGTCGTGAAAATATTAGCAGCCGAATGATATGATTCTCTGATTAACTCATCTCTTTCTTCGGGAGAATCAACCATTTCATCTACTAGCAATTTCAGGTAAGCTATCATCGGAGTCAGGCGAGTGCGAATTTCGTAAGAACCTCTAATTAAAGCTTCATCACGAGCGGTTTCTTCGGCAAATTGCATTGAATACAAGCGAGTGTAGTAACCTCCCTTGGCGAGCAATTCTTCGTGGGAGCCAATTTCTACTACTTGCCCGCGATCGATTACGGCGATTTTGTCGGCTTTTTGGACTGTGGAGAGGCGGTGGGCGATCACTAAGGTTGTGCGATCGCAACTCAGTTTCTCGATCGCCGATTGCACATACCTTTCCGAAACCGTATCCAACGAACTCGTAGCCTCATCTAAAATCAAAATTTCCGGGTTTTGCAGCAAAGCTCTAGCAATAGAAATTCTCTGACGCTGCCCTCCCGATAATATCACACCGCGATCGCCAATTTGAGTATCCAACCCCTCCGGCAACAGTTCGATAAACTCATAAGCATTCGCCCCCTGTGCCGCTTGCACAATTTCTGCCTCAGTCGCTTGGGGCTTAGCGTAAGCAATATTTTCGCGCACAGAAGCATTAAATAAAAACGTATCTTGGCTAACAATACCCATCGCTTTTCTGAGACTTTTTAGATCGAATTCGCGCAAATCCGTGCCATCTATCGAGATATTACCTTCTGTAGGATCGTAAAATCTCGGCAATAAATCTGCCAAAGTTGACTTCCCAGAACCCGAAGTTCCTACCAAAGCCAAAGTAGTGCCGCAAGGTAGAAATAAATCAATTCCTTGAAGGACTAAACTTTTGTGATTCGGATAACTAAAAGATATTTTATTAAAACTGATTCCCGATCGCAAATGAGTGTAAGGCACAGAACCGTTCAGCATAAACGGCTTGTCATCGCAGCTCAAAAAATCATTAACCACCTCTACACTAGCCGACGTATTAGCAAATTGACTGCGCCCGCTATTCAACTGTGAAATTAAAGGGATTAATCGAAACAGTACCAATAAATAGGTTAATAAAATTGTAGCAATAGACTCTATCTCATTCGCAAATATTGTGCGACCTATAAATACAATCAAAATTATAACTATCAAATTAACAACTTCGTTAATTGGGGCGATCGCCGCATAATTTACCTGAGCCTGAAAATCCGCTTGTTCTCGCCTTTGAATTAAATGCTTGATCCGCTGATACTCCCTTTCCTCGTTCCCCGTTGACTTAACCAGCCGAATCCCTGTAATCGTTTCCAACACCCTAACCGAATAATCTTTCGACATTTCAGAAAGAAGGTGGCCAAAATGCTTGGAACGGTTAATAATATATTGATTTGTCCAAGCAACTAACGCCAGCAAAACTGTAGCTGTCACCGTCAGTTTCCACGAGATAGAAAGTAGCAGACCCACAAAAACCAAAACCGTGATTGAGGTAGTAAACATTCCGATGGCCGTACCAACTGCACTAGCAGTCCGACCAATCTCTCCGCCTAATCTATTAATTAAATCCCCGACTTTAGTTTTAGAGTAAAAATCTAAATCTACTTCTAACAACAACCGCAAACCTGCGTCTCGCAAATCAAAAGTCAGAGAGCGGGTCAGAGAAGTAGCTACTAAAGTATTGATATAACTCGCAACATTTTTTAAAAAAATTGCCAGCACAACCGCCCCGGTCATCAGCATTAAACGCTGATTTCCGGGCATTCCCTCAAAGGGATACATCAAAGTTTTAATTAGAGGTGGAGCACCACGCAGCTCGATAGCTTCCTCTAAAAAACTTAAAAGCACTGGTACAATCAGAGTAGTGCTGATACCGTTAAATAAAGCGCCAGAAAAGCCCAGCATCACAGTTAAGAGAATCCTGCCGGGATATCGTCTGGCAAATTTTAGGAGTAGCTTATTTGCAGACATGAAGCATTCCCAGCTAAACAGTACGGCATCTCAAAATATTCTTTAATAACAGACAGTTTTTCTTCCTCCCGTGAGTGGTTTTAAAATAACATTTACAGACCTGCGATTATATCTGAAAGAATCGGTTTCATTGCTTGAATACTATATTTTTTCATACATCTTTCCCGAGCTTTCATTCCTTGTAAATTAGCCGCTGTCAAATTTTGAAATATCCATTGAATTTTTTGTGAAATTTGAGCGGGAGAACTCGGATCGACTAAATAACCCGTTCCCCCTAAAATTGTTGGAATATCCCCCACTCGCGTAGACAAAACAGGCTTAGCCATTGCCATGCCATCTGTCAACTTGAGCGGAAACTGAGCCACGGCTGTGAGAGTTTCTCGCTGAGGAACAACGACAACATGAGCCGCCGCTACAACCGACGGCATCGTCTCCACTGGAAACCTTGGCAGTTTAATAATCCAACGCCCCCATTGTTTCACAAGTTTATCATCATAATCATCATAAGGACTCCCGCCGACGATCGCTAATTTTAAATCGGGCTCATTTAACTGTTCAAGCGCCATCAAAACATCCTCCACGCCTTTATGAGGTCGCGGTGCCCCCGGAAACATCAGAACTCTATACCCGGACAAGCCGTAACGCTGTCTGCTCAATTCAGGATTGTATTTAGCAGGGTCGAACATTACAGTATCCTTACCATTCGGCAAATATACACCACCAAAACGCTGTTTTAAAAACTCAGTATGAACGGTGACTGCATTAGCACGGTGGATGAGACTTTCCATCCACTTGAGATAGAGCGGATTATCTGGTTCTCTCAATTGACCGTTGTGTTTAAAAATATCTCGATAAAGTTGTTTGAAAGAAGGACGGTATTTCCATTCATCTCCGCCGTACCAGCTCAGTTCCCAGTCATCTATATCTAAAATTAGAAAGTGGCGAGTCGTCAGTTTTTTTAGCAGTGATAACCCAAAACTTGTAGGTTTAGGTTTGACTGCATAAATAATATCCCCATCTATTTTTTTCCAAAGTTTTTGAGCATCCCTCAAAAACCCCGGATAATTGTTACCAGGTATCGCACATACCCGGATATTTCGGGGAGGAATAGCATACAATTCCTTGCCAAACTGAAATCCAACAACTTCTACATCACATTGAAGCTCTATCAGGACTTGAGCTAATAAAAAAGCACGAATTGCACCTGCTCCTGACAAATCGCTCACTACTAATGAAACTTTCACTGAGTATTTTGTTTATAACATTTGTTTGATTTTCCTACTTAACCGAGCTTTTGTCAAGGCGATGGGTAGTCACGCACTCCCGACCAAAGAAACCGGGTTTTTAACTAGGACAAAGGGCAGCAAGGAAGTATTTTGGCAAAAAAAAGTGATGAATCCAGAACTGTTATTCACTCGATCAATAATTCTCCTAGGTGAATTTTTAGATATATTTTCTGATATGTTGAGGCTAATTTTTTTTATTTTGGGCTAATTTTTGTTGTTTTTGATGCAGTTTACCAACAAACTTTAATTATTTAAAACGCCAGGGATTGTTAAGTTGATTTGGTAAAAATATTTTAGCAGTGCGATCGACTATTCTAGTCAAGAGCGATCGCGTCACGTTCTTCGCGTACTGAGGGCGGTAAGGATAAGTGCAGTGCATTACTTTAATCGGTTTGTCGATCGCATAAACATCTTTCCACTTATCCAAGTAATTGTAAACCGGGGACAAAGTTGTCATTTTCGGTTTCACCGATTCAACAGCCGCCGCAAAAGCTCCCTGGTCTTTCAATAGTAGCACATTTTGATGCGCCACTACCATGTCGAAATATTTCTTAAAGTTTATAAACAATTCCTGAGTTTTACTGCTTTTCGTAAAAGCGATAAATCCGCCATTGTATTGAATGCTATTTTCATTTAGCGGCAAGCCGACAGACTGCAAAGTTGACAGAATATCCTGCTTGACTCTTAATAAATTTGCAGCTTTAGCAATCGCCGGCTGCACATCTTCAGTCACCAACAAATCCACCCCATCAAGAAGATCAAACACCTCATCAATTGGCGACAGCAAACAAATATCACAATCCATATAAATAGTTTTCTCAAATAAAGATTCCCCGTACAAAGCCAGCTTAGCTTGCCGCGACGCTAAAACCGGATTTTCGTGAGACGGTGCAGGTTTCAATATGACATTTCCAAACAGCAGAAGTAAAGGATATAAAAATTGAGGGACTCTATCTATTAAAATAATAATGGGTTCGCGGTGAAACTTCCTGACAGACGCCAAAAAATGAACGCAATCCTGGAAAGAGTAAAGACCAGTTAATATAGTGATAAATCCCTTGACTGCTAATTTATTTGAATTCATTGATTTACTTATTTACCTCAGTGTGTCCACTCCCAAAAGCTCTCACTCCAGTCATCTCGATCGTGAAAAATTCCTTGCCATTCATAAAAATGTACAAAATCTTTCAGGTTAATTGTTTTATTGACATTGCGGATCATGTAAAGAGGTTTATCTCCATAAAAAGAAGCCCACATAGTATAACTGCTAGGTGGCCCGACAACATAGTCGCACTCAGCCAAAGCATACATATCTTCAATTAAATGACCACTGCCAAATCCACAGTTAAAATTATCAAATAAACTCAGATTTTGTGGAATATTAGAACAAATCAAAAACTTGATTTTTTTTCCTTCAAATAGCCTTACCATAGAATTCATGAATTTTAAATATTGCTCAGTTGTGTAAAAGTATCTCCCCTTTTGATGCTCAGCATAATCCCCTTGGCGGATGTGAATTCCCACGAGCATATCAGAATTATTTTTTAAATTTAATATCAAACGATCTACATTGATTCTATATCGCTCTAATGGTGTAAAGTATGCTCTAATCGGGTCGGCGTACTTGTGTAACTTGGGCAGATCTTCTACAAACCAGCCATCTCGAAATAGCCAGCCTTGAAAAAAAATAATTGAACCGTGCTTGATTTGTTCAATTTCCTGATATTTGAGCCAACTAAAAGGTTGTTGTCGGGTTATTTTTTGCGTATTTAATGTTTTTTTGTTGCTTAAATACTTAACTAATTTGTAATATTTGCTTCTAACAAGCTTGTTACCTGCTGCGGTAAAATATGGAGGAGGATAACAACACAAAAAATCACCAGCGGTTCCCACAAAGAATTCTGCATATTCGTCAAAAGCAGGATTGAGAACAATCAAATTATGCTCGATCGCCCAAGCAATGAAATTAGCAAAAAGTAGCAGTCGGTTTCCGAGTTGTCCCGATTTAGCAGATATTATTAGCACAGGGCTATTTCATTCTGGTTGAGTAGCTGATATGATAATAAAGTATTGTAGTCATTCACATGATATGTCATGTCT
>NZ_JAUBVX010000104.1:0-5257 GCF_036706065.1 Microcoleus sp. A2-C3
CAGCCACCGATGGATAGGTAGGCGCAGGGGAATAGCAGGATGCCAGACCAGCCTACGAAGACGAAGCGATCGCGCTTAAGCCAGTCGTCGAGTACATCAAATATGCCTCGTTCGGTCTGGGCGCGTCCGACTGCGATTGTCATTACGCAAATCTCCAAATAGATATAATTACAACGGATTTGTCTCTAGTCATTATTGCCCAAACGTTGCTCTGCCTAACAGACAACGAGTTGGATTATGAAGAGAGTTTACTTTTCTTTACCGTATTTAAGATTATAGGAGTAATTCTTTACAATGGCAAGCATTTATTCAAGAATTTTGGGATCTTGACTGGTGTCGGAAGTCCTCGAAGTCCTGGAATAAACCCGGAATCCTGGCGGGCACTCTTGGCACCGCCCCGGATCGAAAGCGGATTTTTCCACAGCAATACTTTGTGACATCCCGCCGAAAGGGTAAAAAGCTGGTTTTTTGAGTCTTGATGCGTAAGTCCTGTCCTATATATATACTGAGGGTAGAGCTCCCAACTTAGGTTTTTAAGACTATATGTTCAGCATTGACATGATTGTGAAGAACACGCCCGTCTCCTTGTCGGTGCAGCGGAAGTTGGCGGAGGACGCTGAGGCTGTTTACCAGCAGGTTTTAGAGGCAATGCGCAACTCCCAACCGCAAATTTTGGAACTCACTTGTGAGAAAAATACTGAGAAAAAGGTAGCTGTCCTCAGCAGCGAGATTTCTGGGGTGGTGATCTCTCAGAAATCGGGGACTAATTCTGCAGGCCGAGCGCCGGGTTTTGTCTCGATGACAATAGGAGAATGAGGGCTGGGGGTGTTGGTGCCGATATGAGCCAGTCAGCGGTTGCGGTGCGCGATTTGGGTTTTTGCTGGCCGTCGGGCGATCGAGTTTTGCAAGGTTGCTCTCTGGATGTACCAAAGGGCGAGTTTTGGATGCTTTTGGGTACTAACGGTAGCGGCAAATCTACGCTGCTGAGGCTGATGGCTGGGCTGCTGCACCCCCAGTCGGGCGAAATTGATCTGGGCGGGCGTGTGGGTTTTGTGTTCCAAAACCCGGATCACCAGTTGGTGATGCCGACGGTGGGTGCGGATGTGGCTTTTGGTTTGGTGGAGGAAAAGCTTTCTAATCTTCAGGTGCGCGAGAGGGTGGCTGAGGCTTTGGAGGCTGTGAATTTGCTGGATTTGCAACGGCGGCCGATTTATGCTTTGAGCGGGGGACAGAAGCAGCGGATTGCTTTGGCTGGGGCGATCGCCCGTCATTGTGAAATTCTACTATTGGATGAACCGACGGCTTTGTTAGATCCTGATTCTCAGTTGGATTTGGTGGCGGCGGTGCAGCGGTTGGTGAAAAATCGCGGGATTACTGCTTTGTGGGTGACTCATCGTTTGGATGAGTTGAATTATTGTGATGGGGCTTTTTTGTTGGAAAAGGGCCAAGTTGTCGATCGGGGAGATCCGGCGCGTTTGAAGCAGCGGTTGATGCAAAGTCAGGATGTTTAGCGATCGAGCTATTTTAGAATATGGTGTCAATAGAATATGGTGTCATTGCGAGCGTCTTAGCGAAGCAATCTCAGGGCTCCGCAATTGCTTCGCTAATATCTCGCAATGACATTCAAGGACTCGCAATGACATTATTCATCGCAATTGGCGATCGCGCAACCAAGAATCTGCCCAAATTGTATCAGCTTCAGACAGTGCGGGTATTGGCTCTCGACAATAATCTATTTCCAGATCGTAACCCGCGATATCATATACTTGATTGAAAAGCATTTGCAGATCGACAATAGGTTCCGAGTCTTCTGGACGCAAAGGAACTGGGAAAGCAGGAATTGAATCTTGAATATTAAAAGGATACATATCGCCGGCAGGAAGGCGATTTCCCCGACAGACCAAAATCCGATATTGACTATCAATATTATTGCCAAAAACTGGCATTGGTTCACCGCGCCGTAGCAAATCAATCTCTATCAAATGAGTGCGACTGCCAAGTATTTGTTCGCGTTTTTTTTCATACATTTGCCTGCCTTTGCCCGGTCGTTTATTAGTAGGTGAAAGTATTTCGATCGTTGTGACTACTTCTTTGGTGTCCACTCCTCTGATTTCTAAATAACCTTCCTTGATAATTTCAGGCATAGGAAGTGTCACCGTCACTGGTTGTGCTGGAGGTGACAAAACAGCCACATTTGTGGAGGGGTTATTTGATGTTTCAGAACGCTGTACAGTCACATCGGGAATACCGACTAGCACTGACTTGTCGCTGGTTTCATACATCCGCAACTCTACAGCAACTCGATATTTAGGACGCAGTTGCGGAGATAAAAATCTGGCAATTTCACTGATCAACCAATGATGCACTTCAGGCCATAAATTAGGATGTTCTAAATAGGGATCTACACCGGGAAACGGGGATGGCATTGATTTGACTCCTTGACTTAAGTCTATTTACAGTTTAGCAACATTTTAATATTTGTGGAACAGGCATCTTGCCTGTTTTGTGGGGCGGGCATCTTGCCCACCCCACAACATATTTTAATGTTTGTGGAACAGGCATCTTGCCTGTTGTTGGCTTAAACTTGAATCGCCAATTCCGATGCAATTGGCACGCTGTTTTCATCCAACACAGACACCGCATTCACAAAAACAATTGTATGCGGGACTGTCGGCATTAAGCGGCGCAGTGCATTCAGGTAAGATTCTGCATCGCGGCGGCGGCTGAAACGGGCGACTGTTAACCGCTGACAGTTGGGGAGGTGGCGAATTAGATGCCAAGGCACAAGTCGATCGCGATATGTCGGTTCTTTTGGTATCATAGGAGAATCCTGTCCATGAAAATGGATTGTTGAGGAAAGGCGATCGCTCTTGATTTCTGAGGTCGGAGGGCGATCGCTATCTGTATATCATTAAAAGCTATGAGCATAGCTTGTGTCAAGCATAATGGGGCAAATTCGCTTACGAGTCCGAGAACTGGCTGAGGAGAAGGGTTGGACGCTGAAAGAAGTTTCCGAAAGAACGGGCATTCCCTACAGCACGGTCAAAAAATACGCGCAAGCCCCAAAACTGGCAACGGTGGACTACACGGCTTTGCAGAAGCTTGCGGCTGTCTTCGATTTGATGATCGAAGACTTGGTTGAGGTTTTGGAAAAGTAGGGGAGAGGGCTTTCTTTCTCTTCCTTAGCGCCCTTTGCGTCTTCGCGGTTCGTTTTTCGATCGGATCTCGGCTGTTTCCCTGCTGTCATCTATTAATTCTTTTGTTATGCTGTCAAGGCGATCGTTTGCATCCTTGGCAAGTTTCAAGCAACCCACACTTACAGCCATGCCGCTAGATGTGGTGACAGCGCCTTCAGTAACTTTGCCTGATAATAGGAGTGCCGCACCGAGAAGGCTAATGCAGGTAGAGAGTACGGTTGCTGCTAAAGCAGCGTTAAAGCTATAACGCGATTGGCGCAAACGCTCTTTGACAACAATCATTTCTAGTGCGGAGTGAGAGTTGGTGATTAACTTGTTATTCATGATTTCGGAGAACCTGTAGACTTCATATTTTTATTGTGAAGCCAAATGCCTGAAACCTTGACTAGGCAATGATTGTGTTGTTGTTGTCTTTTGACTTTGCTATGATTGCCTTATGCTTGAGATATGACTACGCTAAGAATTATTTTTATGAAATTGAGGTAATCGATGCCAGACGCTAGCCCATGCAGAAAAAAGAAAAAACTTACTATTACAGCAACTGAAAAAGGTGTAGAAACAGCAGAAAGAGCTTTAATCAGGCTAGGGTTTGACTCAAAGAGCAACTTTGCCAAGTCTCAATTGTTATCGCGCAGTACAGTTACAAACTTTTTCAATCAAGTTCCTATTCAGCCTGATTCATTCAAAAGAATATGTGAAGCACTAAAATTAAAATGGCAAGAGATTGCAGGAATAACACAAGAGAGCATAATAAATCACGAGCCAATAAAAATTCAGGTTAATGCTATGCCTGATATTATTGAAGAGGGAGTCAAGCAGAAAATGCTTGTCCCCCAAGTAGCTGTCATAGATAAAGACAGTCAAAACAACAAAATTTTAATAATTACATTGCAGGGTGATATGAATTCGATAAATTCGATTTCAGATCGCCAGAGATTTGAAGCTATGCTCAAAAAACATGGAGTTCCTACTATACAAGTTACTGATATTCAAGAAGGCAGTATCAAATTAATCATAGAAGGGTCTGAAGAAGATATTGAGCGACTTTTAATTCAGATTAAGTCAGGAGAACTAACAGAACTAGATGGGTTTCCTGTCGAGGATGTTCAAATATTAAGTGAAAGTTCGGAAGATGGCGAAAGCAGCGAAGAAAAATGGCGTTTAGTAGAGGAAATTGTTACTAACCAAATTATAGGGCGAGATTTAAACGGTGCTGATTTGAGCGACGCTGACTTAAGCGGTGCTTGCCTAATCGATGCAAACTTAAACGAGGCGGACTTAAGCGATTCTGACCTGAACAGTGCCAACCTGAGAGGTGCCAACCTGAGAGGTGCCAATCTGAGTGGTACCGACCTGAGTGATACCAACCTGAGTGATACCAACCTGAGTGGTACCGACCTGAGTGATGCCAACCTGAGCAGTACCATTCTGGGCCGTTTCAACCTGAGAGAGGCTCTTCAGAGAGGTGCCCTTCAGAGAGATGCCCGTGCCCTTCAGAGAATTGCTCTTCTGGGCGGTGCCAACATGAGGGATGCCCTTCTGAGCGGTGCCAACCTGAGCGGTGTCAACCTGAGCGTTGCCAACCTGAGCGGTGCCAACCTGAGAAGTGCCAACCTGAGCGGTGCCGACCTGATACTTGCGGATCTGAGTGGTGCTGACCTGAGTGATGCCAACCTGAGTGGTACCGACCTGAGACTTGCCAACCTAAGTGGTGCCAACCTGATCGATGCCGACCTGAGTGGTATCCAAGTTGAGAGAACTCGATTTCTAGATAACTTAGGAATTACCGAAGAGCAAAAAAAAGACTTAATCAAACGAGGAGCAATCTTTGAGGATTCCCCTGGTAATCCCGCAGGCATTCTCACTCGCGTATAAAGTCAAGTAGGGTGCGTCAAAAGAATGAAATTTTCGATAAAAACTTACAATCTCACAACTGACGCACACCCGGAATAAATGGTGTGTCAGAATTAGATTCCCCGCAGTTAAGTAGTTAAGCAAAATTAATTACATAATTATCTCCAAATTCTTTAAGAATTTTTTCGACAGATGAAACAAGAGAT
>NZ_JAUBVX010000105.1:0-4081 GCF_036706065.1 Microcoleus sp. A2-C3
TCATTTTTATCGTCACAATTAATTATTGCATATAATTATATCATAATAAGTGTAGAAAATGATTTAGGATTGCTATAACGGTCAAGATGCGATTGAAATTTGGAATTCCTATTCACCGCATCTGATCTGGATGGATATGCGAATGCCGATTATGGACGGTTATGAAGCAACTCAACGGATTAAAGCTACCACTAAAGGTCAAGCTACTGCTGTGATTGCCATTACTGCTAGCGCTTTGGAAGAAGAAAAGACGAGGATTTTATCCATCGGTTGCGATGACTTTGTGCGAAAACCCTTCCAAGAAAAGACTATTTTTGAGATCATGGCTAAACATCTGGGAGTCAGTTATGTTTATGAGTCGTCCGAGTTAAATTATCGTCCAGAGAATCCGGGTGGAGAACCTGTGAATTTCACAATTTTGCTAGCAGCAATGTCAAGGGAATGGATTATAAAATTGCATGAAGCCGCTCTTGAAGCGGACTCGAAATTAGTATCTAGATTGTTGGATAAAATTCCCTCATCCTACGTGCTGGAACTTCAGACTCTTAGGGATTGGGTTAAAACGTTTCAGTTTGAAAATATTCTGGATTTGACCGAACCATTGGTGGAGCAATGATTACAGAAACCCAGTTACTCCGAAAATCCTGGTTGATGAGATTATTCTAAATGTGCTTCCATCTTTACCTTAAATTCAAGTAGTTTAAACATTGTGATATCGCGGATAGTAATCGAACAACCATCTCCAAATTTTACGGCATTCAAATAATACAATATTTGATCGTCATCTTTTTCCCAATAAAATTCTTGTTCGATCGCTTCTCCTGTCTCAACTATCTGTACAAGTGAATCAAACAGTGTGGGAGTAAGTTGATTGAACATTTTTTTCAGGATGGTTGTACCCATGAGGTTTTCTCGCTTTTGACCAAATAACTTGGCAAAGACGGGATTAACCACCAAACAGCGAAAATCGTGAATTTCTTGGGTGAGCGTATCTCTCACCGCTTGCATGGCGGCAATTCCATCTTTGGAACTATTTAATAAAGTTGCAAGTAAAGTGCGAGATTGGTAGAGAATTTCTGCGGTTTGTTGATGTGCTTCGATTTGCTTCCTTAACTGGTGTTTTTGTTGTTGGATAGTTAGTTGAGTTTGAATCCGAGCGATGAGTTATTCTGGTTGAAATGGTTTGGTGATATAATCAACTCCGCCTGCTTGAAAGGCTTTTACTTTATCTAAAACTTCATCTAACGCACTTAAAAAAATCACCGGAAGTTCTGAGGTAGCTTCATTGGCTTTGAGAGCTTCGCAGACTTCATAGCCATTCATTTCTGGCATTTTAATATCGAGTAAAATGACATCGGGAGGGTGATTATGAATTGTTCTTAATGCCATCTTACCGTTAGTGACGCTGCGAACTTTATAACCCTGTTTGTTCAATACTTTTGTTAAAAATTGCAGGTTTTCAATCATGTCGTCAACAATTAAGATATTGCCTTTGGGAGTTTCGCTTGGATTAACATCACTTTCTCCTGTGTCAGCGGGGGCGATAGCCGCTTCTTTACCTTTTGTGCCAACCATCGCAGTTGCGCCGCTTTGCTTTTCTAGCAGAGGCAGGAAGTTATTCTTAGTAACTTTTTCCCCCATTGCGTCTGAAAGGCGCTGCCACAGGAGAGAAGCTAAATCTTTGATATATCCTACGCTCAGGTACAAGCTGTCAGCAACTGCACCGTAGGTTGCGTTTTCCCAACAAGCTTTTAAAATTTCCTTCTCTAGCAAACTTAACGGTTTACCCCTCTTGGACTCCAAGGCAGTTTCTACGAATTCCAGGGCTTCTTCAAAAGTCATATGCCACTCACTGTATCAGGTAATATTTTTGATTGTTGCACCCTGGTAAGTATAATAGAAGGTAGAAGGCTCCTAGCAGAGGGCCGAAGGGAAAAGAACCCACTTGTCTGCTTTTGGGCGATCGGCAGGATTGGTGTAATTTTGTTTACCTAGTCAACTGATTTATTGTAAGTTACTTAGTGCCGTACTTTGAACCTGGGGCGAACCCCCCTATCC
Source organism: Microcoleus sp. A2-C3 (assembly GCF_036706065.1). Taxonomy (NCBI): domain Bacteria; kingdom Bacillati; phylum Cyanobacteriota; class Cyanophyceae; order Oscillatoriales; family Microcoleaceae; genus Microcoleus; species Microcoleus sp. A2-C3. The sequence goes on from NZ_JAUBVX010000105.1 coordinate 2,059, forward strand.
CCAGTTACGGTTTAGGAAAAAACAGGTTCCCTGCGCTGCATTCTTTAAACCGCACGCTAGCTGGCTAGTGACGGTTCAAGGAACCTCTGCCATATAACGTAGTTCAGGACTTACGCACGAAATGCCTCAAATCCCGATCGCCCCTAACCCTGCTTAAAAAGGGTGTTGGGGGGATAGATGCGTAAATTCCGGTAGTTTTTATATAAACAATAGTCCGCACAGTTTTTATGTCGTAGCTTAAAACCCTTGATTTTCCCGAAAGCAGCGAACTTGCCGAATCGCGCTGAAATCCTTATTTTACGCTTGGCAATCAAAAATTGTCCGAAGTGTTGAGAAAGTAGCACAATAGACCTCTTACAAAAATAGCTAGGACGAGCTCTTCGGCCCATCCCACAAAAAAAAATTTCTTGTGGAATGGGCATCTTGCCCGTTCCAAAATTTGATTAAAAGGACTTTTGCAAGAGGTCTAATTAGTAGGGTGTCCCGTCGGAGAAAACCCTAGTTTTTCGTACTAAATCCAACAATGAGGCACTCTACAATCCGATTAAAGTGTGACAATTTCGTCCAGGACTGACCTTAATTCAGCAACGCCTAGAGTTGAGAATATAGAAGTCTACGCCGATCGAGAGCAGCAAGGACTGGTTTCCTTTGACGCTAGGCCAGAACGCGCAACAGAGGTTCTGCATCGAGGACTGAGTATGTCATAACAATTATTTTTCAAGTGCTATAAAGATTAAAGTGACTTCAATATCCCGCTTTCTAACTGATAAATTGCTGCCATGATTCCGGTTTCAGGATTTGTGAGCAGTGACTTTTTGACATCTTTTAAGTATTCTACAATGTGTTCCCGCAAAATCGGTCTTTCCACTTTGACTGTGTGATTGTAATCCCACAAATCCCAGATGATAATGCCGATGCCGACAATCGGATCGATTAAACCTACTCCTAACTGACTAGCAACTGTGCCGCCTGTTTTTGTGGCTAATTTGGCGGCGGCTTTGCTGGCTACTTTTGCTGTAACTTTGCTGCCGACTTTGGCTGCTACTCCTAATATTAAAGGTTTAGCAATTAAGTAACCGCTGCCGCCAACTAATGCTTTTAATGATAAGTTTGAGACGTTTCCTTTGTCGCTAATTGTGGTGGCAATATCGTTTAGATATTTGTCCCATTGTACTTGAGGTATGTTATAATTGTTTTGAACTACTTTTACATTTTTGCTCACTTCGGATATGTACAAATTAGCCGTATCTTGAGTTATTAATTGGAATCTGAGTTGAGCGTTTTTGGGCAGCAAAACGCGGTTGGCAAATTCTCTTTGGAAGTCTTCGGTTAATTTTTCGGAAACAGCATGAGATGCTGCTGTCATGTCAAATCGGTTGAGTACGGCTGATTTGACGAAGTTGAAAGGTACTGTAAACTCCATCTTTTTTTGATTGAAGTAATCGAAGTACCAATCGAGAAAGCTGTTGTCTAATCGTGCTACTACTTCGGTTTCCCATTTGTCCAATTCTTTTGATGCGAAAGCCTCGGAGGTTATATTGGCTGTTTGGATGGCGTTTTTAATGTCTTGGTTGACTTTGCTGAAGTCGTGGGGTGGCGAGACTACAACTGCTGTGGTTGCAGTATTTGTTAGGGACTGGGATATGAGAAAGTTGCCTAGTAGGGGAATAATGACTACTAGAATGACGATCGTCCAAATCATCGGTGTCACGGTTTTGATAAACTGAGCTATAACCTTGAGGCGTTCTGTTTTTTCTGAATAGCTGATTTTTTGCTTGTCTTGACTCATGGCGGTTGCTCAATTGATGAGAATGGGGGGCTAGTTTTGATTATAGGCGGCGTTTTGTGCGATCGACCTTACAGGTGTCTGGCCTGGGATTCTGGAATAGTGGAGGGGAAAGCGCGCGCGATCGCAGTTATCCGACATAAAATCGCCAGTTTTTAATTCCTGTAGTTTAGACTAAAAAATAGTCGCAGCTAAAAGTAGCTGGCTTTGAAGAGCAGGCAAGCTGTTACTCAAAAA
>NZ_JAUBVX010000106.1:0-3743 GCF_036706065.1 Microcoleus sp. A2-C3
TGCGAGAAACTACAGAAAGACCAGAAGCAATTGCTGGCGGAACCGCTAAACTTGTCGGTACGAATTCTGATACAATTACCGCAGCAGCCGCAGAATTGCTGAGTAATTCCGTAGCTTACGACGCAATGGCAATGGCCATTAATCCCTTTGGCGACGGTTTAGCCGCCTCGCGGATTTTGAAAATAGTTGAAGAGTATTTTAGTGAGAAGACAGTTGACAATTGACGGTTGACGGTTGACAGTGAGTCGAAAAACTGAAAACCGATTCTCAAGTATTTGTTGGCTGAGTCCGATCTATGGGAATCTCAATCACAAACTTCGTGCCTTCGCCCAGGGTGGAATCACACCAGAGTTTTCCTCCATGCTTTTCCTTCACCACCTGATAGCTAATGGATAAGCCTAATCCTGTCCCCTTGCCTACGGGTTTAGTAGTGAAGAAGGGCTCGAATAAGCGCAATCGCGCTTTTTCTGGAATGCCCGTACCGTTATCGGCGATCGCAATCTCCACCCACTGTTTTTTTGTTTTGGTAGTCTTAATCCAAATCCGATTCGGTTGGTCAACCATATCCTGAAAACTACGTCCTTTATTGCTCTCTTCCAAAGCATCGATCGCATTTGATAGCAAGTTCATAAACACCTGATTAAGTTGACCTGCATAGCATTCTACCAACGGTAACTCGCCATATTGTCTGACTACTTCAATGGTTGGGCGTTCTGGCTTGGCTTGAAGGCGATGTTCTAAAATCATCAAAGTGTCATCAATGCCTTCATGGAGATCGACAGGCTTGAATTCCGCGTGATCCAGACGAGAAAAGCTACGCAACGAAACCACAATGTCCCGAATGCGAGTGCTGCCCACTTTCATCGACTTAAGAATCTTAGTAAGATCCTCTTTTAGGAAGTTTAGATCCACATCCTCTAGGTCATCTTGAAGTGATGGGGACGGGTTGGGATAGTCTATTTGATAGGCATCTAGTAATCGCAGTAAGTCATGGACGTGTTGATTGAGATGAGACAGGTTGCCGTAGATAAAGCTGACCGGATTGTTGATTTCGTGCGCTATCCCTGCCACCATTTGCCCCAGTGCCGACATTTTTTCGTTATGCACCATCTGACTCTGGGTGCGGTGCAGTTCTTCAAGGGTACTCTCTAGTTGTTGCACCTGTTCGTTCAGTTGCCGATCGCGAGCCATAAGTTGCTCTGCCATACTCTTAAATCCCTGAGCTAAAAGCCCCACTTCATCCTGACTATCAACCGGAATACCAATGGCTAAATTGCCTCTGGCCAATTCCTGGGTTGCCTTAGTCAGTCTTTGAATGCGAAGGCTCAGAGCTTGGGTCAGACGGAAACCTCCGATCATCACGACTGCGATCAGGACACTTCCTAATAGGCCAAAGCCACCCACCACAAACCATAAATGCTGTTCTGCTTCGTCTATTTCCTTAGCAGACTTGAGTACAGCAATGTGGAGAGTTGCCCCATCAAAACTTTGTAATTCGATTGTTGCGATCAGGTATTGTTCACCTGCAATCATGATTTTGGTGGGCAACCCGTCTGGCTGTCGAAATTGCCAAGCTTGATCGCGGTTAAGTGGCAAAGTAGCAGCCGTCACCTTCTCGCCGTCAAAAGCCACCAAATGTATGGATGTGTTGCCGCGAATCGACTGGAGCGCTGTGTCGTCAATGGCTAATCCCGCAACTAAACCAGCTAGGATCTTTTCAGATGATTTGATTGATATTAACCCAATCATGGAAGACGGAGCCCTGTTTTGGGCCAGGATAATTCCCGATAACTCTAGTCCGGTTCGGGCAGCACGGTTGACAGAGGCATCCTGCAATGTCGCCTGCCTTATTGCTCCCAACTGTGAAGACACTAAGACTTGACCATCAGCATCAACTATTCTGATCAAATCCAGTTTAAAACCAGCTTGGATTGGTAATAGTGTCCGCAGTAATAAAGGGCGATCGCCCTTTATTACTGCTCTGATGACATCATTATCCTCACTCACCGAACGGGCTTTCACACGGAGTGATTCTTGCCTTTGCTTGAGAGATTCCCCCAGCATACTAGCCAGATCCACCATCTCCTTTCGCGCCATTTGTTCTAAGTTGTTTTTAGCAAAATAACCAAAACCCAAGGTTCCGACAGTCCATAGACTCAGAAATGCTAACAATAGAGGTGATAACAATTTGACGGAAACGGGTAACCGCGCGTATCTGGACTGGATGGCCATAGATCTTAATTTTTGGCGGGTGGGGTCACAAAAATAAAGCCCGACTCCTCCATCGCGTTGATTCCTGGCGGACTAGAGATGTATTTAATTAGCGCTTGGGTAGCCTCTGAAGGTTTTTTGTGCCAGAGAATTGAAATTGTCCGAACCATCGGATACTTGCCCGCTTTGACATTTTCTCGTGTTGGTTCAACCCCGTTGAGGCTGAGGCGGTTGACAGGTAGTTTATTGGAAATGGCGTAAGCAAGGGAAAAGGTACCGATGCTGTAAGGAGTGCTTTGAATTGCCTCGATCAATTCCCCTTCTTTCCGAAATACTACTGCTTCTAATGAATTTTTTAAATCTGCTCCTAGGTAATATTTCCGCAAGAGCCGCTTGGCAGATTCATCTTCTGGGCGATCTAGCAGCACAATTTTAGCATCGGTTCCTCCGACTTCCTTCCAGTTGGTGATAGTTCCGCTATAAATGCCTTTGATGTCTTCAGTAGTGAGGTTTTTTACCCCTGTGACGCTGGAATTAGTGGCCACTAAAAGGGCATCGTGGGCAACATCGCGAGACTCTAAAGTGCCATCATTTTCTTCTGGCTTTAATGTTCTTGATATGGCACCTACATCGACTAATGTCTGTTTAACCCCATCAATTATATTTTCGGACTGCCCTGGTTCTAGGTGGGTAATTTTGACGTTTTTTGCGGTAGCTTCGTAGTTGGTTTGCAGCACCTTCATCAGACCCAACGTGCTGCTTGATGCCCCAACTTTAATCGAGGTTTGGGTTTGCGTTGCGGCAGTCGTGGGCGCTGTTGTCGTGGTGGCACTGCTGGTCGTCGTACTACAACTGGGCAGCCCTAGCAGGACGATCGCACTTAAAGCTAGGGTAACTAAATTCGGTTTCATTTGAAAATTCCTATGCTATTAAAGATTATATGGTACTATAAACTCAAGTTTTTGAGTATTTTATAGTGAACCCAATTCGAGCAATTGATTTGTGACTTTTCATCAAAAAGGAGTTGATATCTCACGGTTGATTTCACCCCTATTAAATTTTAGGCTAAATAATTAAAATCTGCAATGAGTCGATCGCAAAGTTTTGTGATGCTGTTTAATATGATTAGGAACCGGATCATACTTATGATAGCTGCGAGCGCAGACTCTATATGCAGCCTCATCAATTAAAAGTTACTGTTACAGGTCAATCTCGAAGCTTTTATCCTGACTAATTTATCTTAATTGCCAGTTACAGATAAGTGTTTTGTGTTGAGCTTGATAGATCAATTTGCGATCGTTGAAAATAGTGATGTGGGCTCTCCTGATTTTGTGGTGATAAACAAACCGCATATCCTTACTCCGAGGGCATCACAGAATCGCGAACAGTTGTGATTGATACCGTATACACCATAAACCCAGGAGAGCCGTTTTTTACCATGCCCGAAGCCACACACCGCGTTTGTATCGTCCTAGGAACTCGCCCGGAAGCAATTAAACTAGCTCCTGTAATTCAACAGTTCAAAAATTCAC
>NZ_JAUBVX010000107.1:0-3252 GCF_036706065.1 Microcoleus sp. A2-C3
TTTTTCGTAACTCATTTTTGATGCGTTGAACTTCTATTTATTTGACAATTATATCAGACTTTCGCAGGAGGTCTAATGAAGGAAAATGTCAGGAAATTTGACGCATTTCACAACGCCTGAATTTTGGGAACTTTACCGTCAACTGCCGATAAAAATTCAAGAACTGGCGGACAAAAACTATGAATTACTCAAGGTGGATTCAAAGCATCCATCACTGCACTTCAAGCGGATTGGTAGTTTATGGTCGGTGAGAGTAGGCAGAAACTACAGAGCGTTAGGTTTTGACAAGCCCGAAGGGGTTTTGTGGTTTTGGATAGGTTCTCATGGTAATTATGATGCGATACTCGATCGCAAATAGCGCAGACTGAATATTATCAATACTTCGGACAGAAATTGTCTTAATAAATTTAGGTATGTAGCGAGATATCTAGTCCTAAATCCGGTTTCTGGGAAGTATGCAAAGCGTCAGAAACCGGGTTTCTTACGAAATTTAGGTTGGGTGGCGAGATATCTCGGAAGAAACCCGGTTTCTGGGAATTATGCACAACGCTTGAAATATCTCCTTTCTTTAGCTTCACTAAATTGGCTCTCCATCTTCAATGGTGTAAATATCAGGCTCATCTTGCAGGGATTGAAAGGCTCCTCCGCTTTGGGCTAACTGGGTTATTTCCACAATGGAAGGATAGGGGATGTTGCTAAACAATTTTGCTTTTATTAGCAATTGCTCCTCTTCTGAAAGTGTCTGAATGATTTGTACTAAGGATTCAATGAGTTGTGTGTTCATAGCTTAAAATATGTGGCGATATTTTATTTTACTGCGATCGGGCAACCTTCGACGATTATAACAAAGACACTAAGTGCGATCGACTAAAATTCGCAAATAGCGCAGACTTACTCCTCAAAATCCACCTGCTTAACCACATCCAATGGTAGTTCTAGCACCTCTGCAATTTGCTCATCGCTCAAGCCAAACTGCCGTAATTTACCAATTTTTTCAAAATTAGCTTGATTATTGCCATGAAAGTCAGGATTTTTGGGCTGACTTTTCTCTGGGGTAGGAGTAGAGCTATCAGGGCAATTGTTGATAGAAGCTATACTTACACTGTTTTTATTGTGAGTATTTTTATTACCTAAAGTTATATTTACATTTATTTGCCGTTCTAAAACAGATTCAAGATTACTTTTCTTAACTTGTTCGCCAAAGATATCAGATAACATTTGCAAAAGCTCGTGACTGACTTTTTTAACGTGCTTGTCGCTATAACCATGAGTTTCTGCAACATCAGCATACTTTTGGCGGTTCAGTATTCCCGCGATAATTCTGCGCTGCAAGTTGTTTAGATGTTTGCCTGTCTTGGTGCAGACGGCTTTATCGACAAATTGCACTGTCTGAGGAATGTCCATAGGTGGGCTGGTGAGATGGCTATGGTTACTATAACCAACTTTTTCCACCTTTTACCAACTTTTTTGGCTCGCATCCGACTTGTCTATCGCCATTCTACGAAGATCCAACTTTTACCAACTTTTTTTGCTTTACAGTTTGTGCGCGATCGGTTTAAAATAGTCTTGCAATATTTATATGCAATAAATCAAAACTATCTGTTTGAGCGTGTTAGATTTCACCTTGAATAATTTTGCATATGTTCAATATTTTCTAAAGCTGAAGCAGTACATGATAATTGTGGACATTTGAGCATGAGAAAAAATCAAATATTATTAGCAGCAATATGTACTATTTCATTGTTATTGATTACTTCAATTCAATCTTTAGCTCAGCCATCTAATAGGATATCAGCAGAAAATATTAAACCAAGTTATGGTGAATCTCTAACACAGCAATCACTCACCTTATCGCCTACTGCCTCACAGAAAATGTTAGCACTAAATGATCCGAGCGTTATACAACAAACAAAAAAAGAAAGTGATTGGAGCGCCACACTCGCAACAGTAGTTTCTATACTTAGCTTAGGTGTCTCCTCTGTTGTTGCTTATACCTCTAATTTTAGACAAGCAGATATTAAGTTGTGTTTTAGTAGAGATCTCATATTTTCCCCGATTTTTATAAATGATGTTCCAACAGGAAGTCGAACTTTTAAAGGAGTAGGATTCAATTTACCACTAACCTTCTACAATTGGAGTCCACAGGGCGGAACTATTCAGCGCATTCGCTTGGTTATTAGCAGACACAATCATGATGATAATCTTTATGATATGGCATGGACTACTTTTGTCAAAATTACAGATGTTGGAGATTTTGTAAATGATAACTTAGCTCAGCCAATTCCTGTACAAGGGAGTTCTTCAATAAATAAAGTAATTAGATTTGATTGGATTGCCGAGCAAGGAACACCAAATTCATTTGAGGTGCAATCTGGTAAGTACCAGCTAATGATTTTTGGATGGACAAAAAATACAGAAAAGCCTAGCTTAAGATACGAAACATTCTTTAACCTTGAAAAAGAACATTCTCAAAAATTTGAGGATAGTGTAAAAGCTAAGCTCAGCCCAGCTATTTGGGTATCATTGGAGGAAAATGAAAAGACAAATCAGCTTATGCCAAGAAATAGTATCAAAAGACTTTATTTGGAATAAATTTTGATTAAGGAGTAGTTTTAATTATGACTGGTAATAATGATTTAAAAGTTGGTGGTAGTGTAGGTGGCAGTGTTTATGGTGGAAGGGTTTACCAAGACAATTATAATAACTACGGTCAGGTTGGGGCTATGGGTGAGAATGCCAGGTCAGACAACAACAGTTTTGTGCAACAACAATCAGAACAGAAACAAACTCTTGCTGATGCAGCAAAAGAAATTCAACAACTTCTCAAACAGTTAGAGGTAACTAATCCCACCGCTACTGATGCGGAAAAGATTGCTCACATTAATGATGAAACTACCCCCAGTTTCAAGCGTCGTGCGGTTGGTGCGTTGCAGGCAGGGGGTGAAGCTGCGATCGAAGAGTTTTTAGACAATCCCTATGTGAATGTCGTGAAAGAGACTGTTAAAGGTTGGATGAAACCAGAATAGATTGTGGTGTGCGAAGTGCGATCGCCCTTACGAACAAAACTAAGTGCGATCGCCCTTTCTATTCCTCGCTCATCACGATCGCATTACCTTGAGTTATCCAGACTGTTTTTCCTGCCAAATCGCCTCTCTCTCGGCTTCTAAACCACCCAATAAGAGACCTCCACAAAAAGAATGATCCAACAGCTATGTGGGTTTAGCGAAAATTTCCACGAACCATTTTTGAAGA
>NZ_JAUBVX010000108.1:0-3049 GCF_036706065.1 Microcoleus sp. A2-C3
CAAAGGAACATAAATTTGATTTCCCCAAAATCCATCAGTACACCTATACATAGAAAATGATTTAGGATTGCTATATAGGTAAAAATCCACTCGCTCAAGGCGTGTTCCGGTATTTTAGGCTTAGCTAACTGCTGTCCCAAAAAAGCATACAACCGCAAGCAAGGAGTCATCGCCGCTACAGTCAAACCTACACCGCTTCCCCAGGCTGTCGCTAATAAAAAATCCGTGTAGCGCCTGGTAGCGATTCCCGGTTTTGCCTCTGACAAGTTTACACCCCATTTCGCTGCATATCCTTGATGCAAGCCAAGTTCTTCTAAAACACCGCTACCGAGATTGTGGAGGATTTCAAATCCCTCCCAGTCTGGTGCTTTGGCCGCAGCAATGCTGTAAGCACGAGCGAAGGCTCTCAGAAAAAATGCGTCTTGTGCAACGTAATATGCAAAACTATTTTGGGCTAGGCTACCGTCAGCAATGCCTCTGACAAACGGATGTTGGAGACAAGCTTCGCTTAAGTCTTGATTTGCTTGCCAAAGATCATTGGAATTTGTCATACAATTTTGAATCTATGGGTGATTATTGTAAATTTTTTAGTCCGACCAAACATCTATGATAACAGATATTTTCGCTTGGCTGGTGTCAGTTTTATACTGCCTTGAATTTTTCCTATTCAATAAATTATATAAATGTTGGTACGCTGATATTTTGTGGGCTATCTTTGTCGGGATAGAAGAGCGAAATTACGTGCAGAAGCTTTTCCTAGAAGCCGCCAGTGCCTTCGGCAAAAAATAGACTCTTGATTTGACAATTGAAAATACGATCTACCAAAAACTGCGATGAACCATACACCTAAGTATTCCTTGATAATTCCCATCTATAACGAAGAAGAAAACCTCCCTGAATTGTATAGACGAATTAGCGGGGTGATGGAGCACCTCGACGGCCCAGTAGAATTAATTTTAATCAATGATGGCAGCCGCGATCGCTCTTTGGAACTTTTGCGAGAATTGCACGAACAAGACTCGCGAATTTGTTACCTCAGTTTAGCCCGCAATTTCGGCCACCAAATAGCTGTAACTGCTGGCTTAAACTTTTCTAGTGGTCAAGTTGTCGTCATCATGGACGGCGATTTGCAAGACCCCCCAGAGCTAATTCTAGATATGGTAGAACAGTGGCGGATCGGGTATCAAGTTGTTTACGCCCAGCGCACTCAACGCCGTCAAGAAAGTTGGTTTAAGCGGTTGCCAGCTTATATGTATTATCGTATTTTGCGGAATCTTGCTGATGTTGATATTCCCATAGATACGGGCGATTTTTGTTTAATGGATAGGTGCGTAGTGAATGTGCTCAATGCTATGCCCGAACGCAATCGCTACATTCGGGGACTACGGGCTTGGATTGGTTTCAAACAAACTGCGGTTAAGTTTGAACGTGATCCGCGTTTTGCTGGCGAGGTTAAGTATACCTTTAGCAAATCTTTTGCTTTGGCGATGAACGGTTTAGTTTCTTTTTCAAAAGTTCCTTTGCAACTGTCGATTTATTTGGGTTTATTTTCGGCTTTGGTGTCTGTTTTAATGGCTTTTCTGGTTTTGTACTGGCGTCTTTTCTCTCCGGGTTCGGGATTAAGTGGTTTGACAATTATAATTATGGCGGTTTTCTTTTTGGGTGCGGTGCAGTTGGTCAGTATTGGGATTTTGGGCCAGTATATTGGGCGGATTTATGAGGAGGTGAAGGGCAGGCCGCTTTATACGCTGGGAGAAGTTGCTGGTTTTGCCGATCGCCAAAAATCACCAAAATAATACCAATCCCCAAAAATGTTGCTACAATTTATAATCTTATACCAATCATTAAAACTCGTAAATTTTCACAAAAACAAGGCAATGCGGTATCCCGACAGATCGCATAAAACAATTTATATGTAGCACTATATTTCAGAATTAGTATAATTTTAGCAAACAACTGTTAACTAATCTTGCCTAAATTATCTAAATTATGAGATAATTCAAGAGATTAAAATCTCCTCAATACTCATGTTTAAACTTTACGAATATTCCCCTTCGGGCAATTGCTATAAAGTTCGCTTGCTATTGACGCAGCTCAATCTTGCGTTCGATCGCACAGAGATTAATATTCTCCAAAAAGAAAGCCGGACACCCGAATTTTTGGTCAAAAATCCCAATGGCCGCATTCCGGTGTTAGAAATCGCACCGGGTAAATTTCTCTTTGAATCCAATGCAATTATGTTTTACTTGAGCGAAGAAACTGAGTTTTTCCCCAGCGATAAATTTGAACGTGCTTTAGTGATGCAGTGGTTGTTTTTTGAACAGTACAGCCATGAACCTTTTATTGCAACTTCTCGTTTTTGGTATTTGACAGGGAAAGCTGAAGAATATCAAGCAGCATTGCAACAAAAACAAGCACCGGGTTATGCTGCTTTGGGCGTAATGGAACAGCATTTAGAACAGAATGACTTTTTTGTGGGCGATCGCTATTCTATCGCTGACATAGGTTTATTTGCTTACACTCACGTTGCTGGGGAAGGCGGATTTGACTTGACGCGGTTTCCGGAAATTCAATCTTGGATCGAGCGAATCAAGCATCAGCCTCGATATATTAGCATTACAGATTAAGATTGCAGTCGGCTGTATTCTGGCATTACAAGCAGTGGTGTGAAGATAGCATCTTGAAAAAGATCGTGACACAGTTACATGACCGAGTTATATGGAATAGTGCGCTAAAAACTCAAAAAAAACCACGGTAAAAAAGAAAACAGGCTGCGATGAAAAATGACTATATCATGTAATACGCTTGGGTTAGTGTTTTTTTCTCCGAAGATAGGAACGTTAGCGAAGCGATATTTTAGATTGTATATGGCGATCGATGACCCGACGGGGAGAAGGGGATTCCGGGAGAGGATTGGATGATTTGTGATGGTCATCAAGATATACAATTTAAATGTACAACACCTGACCGGATCTCAATACTTCTCGGTTAAGGTCTAAGCGGTACTGAGAATAGAAAAATGAAGCTCCTGGCGCTGAGTACCAGTACC
>NZ_JAUBVX010000109.1:0-2970 GCF_036706065.1 Microcoleus sp. A2-C3
ATATTTGTCTAATGCTCTCGCTAGTCGGTCATCATTTAAATGTGATGGTAATACTCCTTCGATGGCGGAGATGTTCTTACTTTTCACGGCATCTCTGAAAGGTAGAGTAGGAGGTCATTCTAGGCAAAAGGGGTAGATGGTGATATAATCTGGTTAAAATCAAGTAAAGGCAGGCAAAAATGTTGAACTGGTGGGAGAAAAATTTTGCAACTTGTGAATTAGGAGATGAGAGATTAAACAATAGAGCCTATGCAATCGGCCAAGCCCTAAGCCAAGGGTTTGGGAAAGGATTGTCAGAAATATTCTCAAATGCAAACGAGCTAAAAAGAGCTTATGAGTTTTTGCCAACAGCAAAACAAAATTTGACAGAATAATTAAACCTCACTGTCAAATGACCTGTGAAGCCGTGGAAGAATATGAAGTCGTATTATCCGTAGGAGATACCACCTTTCTCGATTATGGCAGCATCAAAGCCAAAAGGGAAGGATATGGGCCCACAGGCAACGGTGGCAACGGATTAATTTTACATAGTGCCTTGGCGCTCACTCCCGAACAAGGACAAGTAATGGGACTGTTATGGCAAAAGCTATGGAACCCTTGAGCACAAAGAAAAGCCACCGAAGGATGAAACCGCAGCAGCCAAAAAACAACGACAGCTTTTAGCGCGAAAAGCTGCTCGTCAACGCCCATTTGAAGAAAAAGAGTCTTATCGATGGGTAGAAGCGATGACCGAAGTCGAGCATGAAGTCAGTAATAGCACCCGAGTAATTCATGTTTTCGACCGAGAAGGAGATATTACTGAAGTGTTCGACTCTTCACGTCAACTGAAACATACAGGAGTATTAGTACGTGCAGCTCATGACCGTAGTCTAGACCAGAATAGCGAACGTCTGTGGAAAAAATTGGAATCGCAACCGAGCAGATTTGAGCAGGAAATCAAAGTACCAGAAACTGGTAAACGTCAGGGAAGGATAGCTTCATTGGCAGTGCGCTTCTCTCAAGTTCAGCTACGAGTTCCCTATCGCTTTGATAATCGTGATTCATTACAAGTTTATGCTGTTTATGCAACTGAAATTAATTGCCCAGAAGGCGAAACACCTTTAGAATGGATGCTTCTAACTACCGAAGTCGTAGAAGATATCGAAACTGCCCTCAAGATTCTGCGTTGGTATACTTATCGTTGGCGGGTGGAAGATTATCATAAAATCTTTAAGTCTGGCTGTAAGTGTGAGCGCTACAGACTTGCTGCTGAGGGTATGAAGCCCTTGTTAGGCTTTTTAAGTGTTTGTGCCGTCGAGCTTTTACAAATTACTTATCTACATCGTAATCAACCTGATTCTCCTGCGGTTGAAATTCTAAGTCCAGTACAAATTCAAGTTTTAAAGGCGAGATTCCCAAAATTTCCGCCTGTGTTAACGGTTGCCTGGGCAGTGGAATCGGTTGCTTATCTTGGAGGCTATCTTCAACATCGGCGTAAATCTCCAATTGGGATTCAAGTCCTCTGGCGAGGTTGGTCAAATTTACGTGATCTGTGCCAGGGCTGGCTTCTTGCTACAAATCATACTTAACGGGAAAAGTAAGATGAGATGTTCTGTTGCTTTGCCGACGAAAAACTGCTCAAATAGGTATAAAGGGGCGCTTAAAAACCCTAATCCATTCAAAATCATCGCTTTCATTACTTGTCCAGGAGTTAGCATCTCTTTTGATTTGATTCCCACTTGTTGATTCACTATTTCTACCAGTTCCATTTCATCGATAATTCCGGCTATTATTCCTAAATGGTCTATATTGAGGACTTTAATTTCGTCTTGGGGCTTATTCATGATTTTTTACACCTTGGTTGCTGACTCTATTATCTAATTTTAGCAAAAGTTGAAATCTTTGCTAGGTATTTACTTCAGGGTTTCCTGCCTCCAAATTTAAAATTATTAAATTTGTCTGAATATCTGCGGAATGTGGGTTATAAATCCAATTTCTTGGTCGATGAGTTTTTGCCAAAAAGCGAAGTGATAAAAGCCTCGATCCAATAACAGCAAGGTTTTTGGCTTAACTACTTTCAGTAAATCTTCCTCGAACATGGGTATCTGCTTGTTTGGGATTTGTCCAAAACCAAATTTCTTGGGGAAGATGAGTTACTAAATCTATAATTACTCCCATTTTTCCGGCTAATTGACCAATGGGCACGTCTGATAAACTTTGTAGTTTCTTAAATAATGCTAAAGAATGTTGAGCCATCAGCTATCCAGATGTTTTCAAAGTTTTTTAAAGCAAATTGTACGCTATCTGGAAGGGGCCTTGATTTTCTTGTCAACCATTGATGACGAAAATGAGGTAGTAATTCTTTAAATACATTTTCAAATAAAATTGCGGGAAAAGTTAAAAATCTTTGTGATAATGCTTGTTGACTAATTTTTTGCGGCTCACACCATAAAAATCCCTCTCTATTTAATACTCTGGTTAATTCTGTTACTCCTGCTACATTTCGCCATAAGAGGCTTAATATTGCTGCCATCATTAATGGTAATGTCAGAATTCTATCTCTTAAATTTAGTTGGCGATAAAAAGTTTTTTGGGCAGCCATTGCTGGAATTAATAAATCTTCCAGGTGATTCGCGATTGCTTCATTTTCTATTTGGGGACTATTTTTTTTCTTTGCATGGTCTCGGTTAATTCGTTTTTTACTACTCATAACGGGTTCAACTATGACTCAAATGCTTGCCAGATAGATATTTCAGCCTATTTTACCTTTTTTTTGTCTACCCCCTTGACAATTTGCACTTTTTCTTGACTTGTCACAAATGGTATGGACATGACAGGTAATTATAAGTCATTAGTCAAAAAACTTTGCCCAAATGCTGATGTAACAGTAGATAGATTTCATGTAACAAAAATGGGTAGTAATAAATATGTAGTGAAATTTAATTACAGTAATTGAATACATAGGATAATTTTATAACTCACACAATCAAG
>NZ_JAUBVX010000110.1:0-2954 GCF_036706065.1 Microcoleus sp. A2-C3
CTATCCTTTCTCTTCGCTGTGCTTATCTCAACGGTCAACTTTCAATTTGATGTATTTGCCAAAGTGAGATGCACCCGAGAAAAAGAACCATAAAGACTTGCGTAGGAGAAATAACTCTATCGAGTAAGCAAGCCCAAAAGCTGGGAGTAAATAAGGGGAGTCGTTTGAGTCCTTACCTGGAAAAATGTTGTTTATTATTAGTGGGAAATGAATCATTTGCCAATGCTGAGAAAGACTTAAAAATGTTAACAGGAATTTATGTGCCTCACAGTACACAACATCGGCTATTAGAGCGTTATAAATTTCCTGAAGCTGAAGCTACCGAGCAAGTAAAAGCATTGAGTATAGACGGAGGAAACGTCAGACTGAGAACGGCATTAGGAGAAGAAAGAATCGGTCGGAATTATAAGGCAGTTAAGTTACATGGTCAAGTAGCAGCAGCCTTCTTTCAAAATAATGCAGATTTAGTGGCGTGGGTAAATAGCCAACTCAAGAGTGAAGCAATAACTTGTTTGGGAGATGGCCATGATGGAGTGTGGAATCTGTTTAATCAAATTGGGACTATAGAGCAAAGAAGAGAGGTACTTGATTGGTATCAGGGGAATAGAAAATTTACATAGAGTAGGAGGTTCGCTCAAACGACTGAAGAGAGCGCAGAATAAACTGTGGCAAGGGTCAACATTAGAAGCTATAGCCGAATTTATAGGGGTTACGAGTAAAGGGAGTGAAAAGTTCCAGAAATATTTGCAAAAACATCAGTCAAGAATCCCAGATTATCAGAATTATCAACATCTTGGTATAGACATTGGTTCGGGAGCTGTAGAGTCTTTAATTAAACAGATTGGAGCAAGAATTAAGATTCTAGGTGCACAGTGGAACGAAAAAAATGTGCCTCAAATTTTAAGACTGAGATGTGCGTATTTAAATAACGACATCAAGCTAGGTGTTTCTGCTTAGTAAAAAAGTGGGATGCTCCCCTTTGCTCATAGGACAACAAGTGGTATTGTTGAGGGTATTAACAACAAGCTTAAGTTAATAAAACGTTCTGCATATGGTTTTGGGAATTTTGAAAACTACAAAAATAGATGTTTGCTGTCCTGGGCATTTTAATTATTAGTTTAGCATACCAAGTAAGGAAGAGCCCAAACTTGATTCTGGGTGAGCGAGTCCTGCTCTGTTACCAGCATTGCTCGTTCCGGTGCACGGGAATCCTCCCCAGATCCAGTCATATTGTCCTCTTGTAGCGTGGAAAGTTCTGATGTCGTCGTGGATAGAGATGTGGGGATAGTGCTGTGCAAGTACATATTGAGACTCCCGATCTATTTCTACAAACTGTTCGACTTTGGGCTCTTCCTTACTTGGTATGCTAAACTAATAATTAAAATGCCCAGGACAGCAAACATCTATTTTTGTAGTTTTCAAAATTCCCAAAACCATATGCAGAACGTTTTATTAACTTAAGCTTGTTGTTAATACCCTCAACAATACCACTTGTTGTCCTATGAGCAAAGTAAGCAATTATTTCATCAAGCCAATTGGTAATAGTCTTCACACTATCAGGAAAATATTTTTTAGCTCTTTTCTGCCAGATCCCAATTCTCAGTAATCCCCTCAACCAATTTGTTTTTTTATTTTCAAATATTTGTCGGAATTTTTCTTTTAATTTATGCATTTCTGCCAGATGAAAACACACTTCTTTCACCTCCATTAATTTAATATTTTGTTGTTAATTTAAATTCTCTTCATTCTTTAATAATGAATATTTGCTGTCGTTTATTCCCTCTAATATTTGTTGATATTCTGCTGCTTTTTTGGAGGATTTTGTTTTTTTAGTTAAATCTATTATTTGCCTTTTTTCGCGCTTTCTTTGTGTATCTAACTCCTTGTTCACTTGTACCATTACATGAAATATATCCGCTAATACTTGAGCATTTGGCATAAGTTTTTGTACTAGGATTTTGTAACCTTTCCACAAATCTATACTTACTTCTTCTATTTGTTCTAAAACCTCTGAACCCGATGAATTAAGGACTGGCTCGATTTCAGCTTGTGTTCTTCCTTTGACAATTGTAATTAATTTAGATGTTTCTAAATCAATTAATACGGCACAATAATTGCCTTGGCCTTTTTTTAAAGCTATTTCATCAATTCCTAGTTTTTTTAAATTTGATGCTTTTGACGATAATTCTTTTGAAGCATCTGACAACATTCTTTCTATTTCTTCTGTTGTGACTACTCCTTGTTTTGCTACACTCTGAATATCACTCGATAAAACTGATTTGATTGTTGTATTTGCTAGTCGTTTTGTATAAGTTCTTCGGTTGTTCACAAAGTCCAATTTTTCGCTAAATGGTTTGCCACATTTTTTACATTTAAACTGTCGCCTGTTTATTTCTAAAAATACTAGCTGCTCTCCCCACGATAAATCTTTTACTACATATCGATGATTTTGATGTAATCTATTACTTTTTGTCCCGCAATGATGACAATTACTTTCTCCCTCAGTTGACTCCACCTGTAATATTATTCCAATTCCTGGTAGTTGACTCATTTGAGTTACTTTAATTCCTTGTATCTTCAGGAGCTCTGTTAGAACTTTAGTACCCTTTTTTTTGGTCATGACTGTAATTCGCTCTTAAAAACTATTGTGGCTCTTTGATAATTAACAATTAAACTAGCCCAAATGTCAAGCTGGACAAGGACTTAATTTACTTTTCTATATATTTATTTAGATATTTTTACTTATTTAGCTATTGATTTAGCATAGTAAGTAAGGAAGAACCATATTTCTGCTTACCTTCGTAGAGATGTCGAGGCATTTGCAGTCGCAGCCTCCCTTTGTCTGAACTCACAACGACAGAACCTTTAAAAGTTTTACGGCGTTGCTGAATCAAGGTATGGATACCCCGGTCATGGGGATATCATCAAATTTTAAGTAATGTATTAATAACTTA
>NZ_JAUBVX010000111.1:0-2502 GCF_036706065.1 Microcoleus sp. A2-C3
TTGCACTTTATTCTCGATCGCAGTATCGAAACTCAGACGAGGCAATATGTGCTCGATTATTCAGCAAGCCCTAATTAATAGTCCCATACGGTTCAGTTAAGACAGTGCACGGAGAAAAACGATGTGACAAACAGACGCTGCGATTGCTTTCCCGAAGCGCAATGACAAACAGAGCTTAAGTGAACCTGATTAATAGTCTTCTTTTAATTTGTCCCTAAAAGGGAGAGGCTTTAAATCAATTCTTAGTGGTAAACAATCAATTACCAATTACCAATTACCAATTACCAATTACATCAAAATCGGGGAAGATTCCGACTTGCTGCTAGCGTGACAAATGCGATTTCTGCCTTCAGTTTTAGCTTGAAAAAGGGCGCTGTCAGCGCTGCGAATTAGGCTGTCTGGAGATTCCTGGGGAGAAGGAATCACAGTCGCAATGCCGCAACTCAGGGTAACGTAGAAGCCGATCGGCGATCGCGCGTGAGGCAATTTCAAACTGGCGATATCGTCGCAAATTTTCCGGGCGACAAGGTTTGCCCCTTCGGCGGTGGTATTCGGCAGCACTACTGCAAATTCTTCGCCGCCGTAGCGGGCGGCAAAATCCCCAGCCCGCTTGGTAGAAGAGGCGATCGCCCTAGCAACTTGGCGCAAACAATCGTCGCCGCCGACGTGGCCGTAAAACTCGTTGTAAAGTTTAAAAAAGTCGATGTCCAACATAATTAAAGACAGCGGCAGTTCCTCTCTTGCAAATCTGCGCCACTCCAACATCAAAACGCGATCGAACTGGCGGCGGTTGGCAATGCCCGTCAGTCCGTCAGTAGTTGCCAGTTCCTGCAATTTTTGATTCGCTATTGCGAGCTGGCGGTAAAGTTGAGATTGTTCGATCGCGATCGCCACTTGATTCGCTAAGTGCTGTAAAAAATCAATTTCCCACTGCTGCCATTCCCTGACACCGCTGCAATTGTATGCTGTCAGCATTCCCCACAAACTATTGCGATTTTCACTCCTAAAATCCGGCACACTTTTTCCCTGCGCCTGCGGTTTGCCAACAGTCAGCAGCGATATATAATCTTCTGCTGTATCTTGATTTTTTCCGGCATCCCAAACACTGCTTTTTAGTCTTTTATTTGCCGTTCCCCAGTCGCCAGATTGCCAAATTGGCACGCTTAAAACTGCTGCAATTTCACAATCTGCCAGCAACTCTTTGCAACTGCCAGACAATGCGGCAGTGCTGACATCTGCTATTGCTTGTACCGACTGGGATTCGACCAAAAAAAGGCATGACACCGCCAAAGCAGCACTAATATTTTGGTTTTCAATATAACCGTCTGGTAAACCGTCACCTGCGACGATCCCATCTTTTTGCTCTTCCCCGTCAAATTGATCCGCCCAATCCTGACAGCGATAAATTAAAACGCGGTCTGTTTTGAGAAATTGGCGCACTTCTGCTACGGTATTTTGGAGAATGCTGGCGGTGTCTATTGACGATCGAATATGTTCGATCATTTGTCCCAACAGCCGCTGTCGGATCGCCTGCTGTCGCAATTGTTCTTCGACTTGCTGGCGTTCGATCGCGTAATGAATCGCCCGCACCAGCAGAGTTCTCTGAAATCTTCCCTTTACCAAACAATCTTGAGCGCCCGCTCGCAATACCGACAGCGCCGTATTTTCATCATTGCTATCTGTCAGCACCAGAACCGGAACTGTGGGCGATCGAGCTTTCAAAATTGCGATCGCCTCGCTTCCCCCCAAGCTGTCTGACACGGACAAGTCTAATAGTACGGCGTCAAACTTTTCAGCTTCCAGAAACGTGAGTCCCCTCTCCAGGGATGTAACAGTTTGGAGGCGAAACAGAGCCTCGCTGAATGACCCTAAAAGATCTTCGATCAGCGTCGCATCTGCGAGGTCATCCTCAACCAACAAAATTTTCAGAGATTGGTTACGTGTTAACACAACTATAGCGTTCGGAGCAGGTTGAAGGAAACTTTTTTGTTTTGAGAGCGATACTGGCGATCGGCACGAAACAACAATAATATCTTGTAAAGGCGGGTTAAGACCGGATCTTTACTAGCAGCTAGTGGAGCGCTGCTCTCACCCACCATCCCCATCAGCCAGTTTATTTTTACCTATCTACTTACTTGCGATCGGGCTATTTATTCCCCGGATATCCCCCTCGCATCCCCCGAATGGTTGCGGGGACTTTGATCAGATTCTTGTCCCCCCTTGGCAAGCTACGGTGTGCACACAAGTCAAGTTGGAAATCAAATGACGGAAAAAACGGAAATTTATTTTTTTAATCCTTGATTTTCCGTTACTTATTATCAATAAGCTAAAATTATTGATAAATAAATCTATCGTCTAAAAACTTTGCCTACTCACGATTGTGTCAGACAGAGCCAAGTTTTTAGGAATTGTGTGTACACCGTGGCCCAATACTTCTCGGTTAAGGTCTAAGCGGTACTGAGAATAGAAAAATGAAGCTCCTGGCGCTGAGTACCAGTACCT
>NZ_JAUBVX010000112.1:0-2431 GCF_036706065.1 Microcoleus sp. A2-C3
TATTTTCACCTGCCTATTACCATGACTGAAGTAATTTTTCAAGTACATTTTATACCAAATTAGATGCTCTTACCCTGGAACATAGCGCCCAACTAGAAGTATTGCGCGCCGAATTGCAAAAATTCTGCATCGCCGAACAGCGTCAACTCCAACTAGACTTAAAACAGTTAGATGCACTCCTAGCACGAGAAATTGCTCAGGCAAATCGCGAAACAGCAATTGCCGCCATTGTCAAGCAACAAAATCTACAAAATTCCCCAATTCTCGTCACCGCTGAAAACATTATTGCCAACATAAACCCCGAAGATACACCCATTTTACGAGTTTTCTTATCACCACCAGTCTTGACTCACGATCCTGCTAAACCAACTCAAAACTTTCCGGTATCTGAGGAATTTTTAAGCAATTATCTGCGAAACTTCCTAAATAAGTATATCAGCGATGGTCTGCCTGTGCAATTTATGGGCGGTTATTGGCGGAGTAATGTGTTTCGGGAAGAAGCGGCGGCGGAAAACTTATTTGCAGGTTTGCGCGTGATTCCTACTCTAATTTTAGATTCATCCGCCACGCCGGATGACTTTTATTTGCGCTTTGGTTTTTGGCATATTAACTTCAAAAAATATCGCTACAAAACCCCAATTAATCAGTTAGCTTGGGTGGAGGTATTGTATGATTTTGCTAAAGAACGGGCTTTGAATTGGCAAACAAAACGACAAGCGTATATTGATTCGGGTAAGCCTGTGGCTGATTTCGATAGCCGTTATGGTGAGGAAACAGTTAAAGGCTATCTGCAAAATTTGCGAATTTCGGAAATTGAACGCGGTGCGCTAGAGGAAGGAGAAGATTTAAGCGAAATTCATCGCCCTTATCATTTGCACAAAAATGATTACAATGATTTGGCAGAATTTATAGGAATACTCCATGCTGTATTCGCGGGGTTAATTGTTGATGAATATTGTCTGATGTTTCTGCCTCCCGATGAGCGAAAAACACCTTTATTACCGCAGTTTCTCCCAGAAATGTTGGAAAAGATGCCCGCTGAGGAACAGCAGATTATCATAGAAATTGCCGTGGGTTATTATCAGGGATTGTATGATAATTTGGCTGAAGAAGAGTCGGCATTAATTCCTGATTTGCGTTTAGATTTAGCTGTATCTCTGTTGAGTTTGGCTGACAAGCAGTGGGCCGCAGCACAGTTATATTTGTCTGTCCAAGATTGGTTAAAATTGCATGGTTTACCGATTCCAGAACAAACTCAGTTATTAAATGCTTTGGCTGCGGCTTTAACCATTGATGATTTGCCCTATGTAACCCAGCTAAATCAATGTTTGCAAGGTTTGGGGGCGGATTTACAACTAAGCGTCATTGAGTCTTATTGGCAACGGGGTTTACAACGGGCAAAAAATGGGGAATATTCCTTGGCAATTGCTGATTTTAATCAAGTTTTACAGTTAGACGATTCTCGCTTTGAGGCGAATTTTCAGCGCGGCTTGGCTTACGATCAAATTGGTGAGTATCAGGGTGCGATCGCAGATTTTGACCGGGTATTGCGACTTAATCCCAATGACGCTGATGTTTACCACCCTCGCGGCTTAGTTTATCAGAAGTTAGGACAGTTAGAACTGGCAATTGAAGATTTTAATCTGGCCTTGCAAATAAATCCGAGTTTACCGGATGTTTTGCAGATTCGCGATGTGGCTTTGGGTGTATTAGAGGATAGAAAACAGGAAGCGGAAGTAAAGATTCAACGCCGGGAAGCAGAAGAAAGGGAACGTCAACAGCGGGAAGCCGAAGCCGAACGTTTGCGCCGGGAGGAAAAAGCGAGTAAAGGTAAAGAATTTACTTTTGAAATCATTACGGTGGACAAGAAGGGGAAACAAAGTAGCAAGCAGTCGAGGAAAGCTTATCAAAAAGAGGAAGATTTAGGCAATGGGGTGAAGCTGGAAATGGTGCATATCCCAACGGGTAGCTTTATGATGGGTGCACCGTGGGGAGAAGGTAATGATAATGAACGCCCGCAACATCAGGTCACTTTTGCCCAACCATTTTATATCGGAAAATATGCCATTACCCAAGAACAATGGCAAGCGGTGATGGGAAATAACCCTTCTAATTTTAAGGGTGCAAAGCGGCCTGTAGAAAATGTATCGTGGAATGATGCTGTAATTTTTTGTCAGAAGCTGTCTGAGAAAACAGGTAAAATCTATCGCTTACCGAGTGAGGCGGAATGGGAATATGCTTGTCGTGCAGGTACGACAACCCCTTTCTATTTTGGCGAAAGAATTACCCCTGAATTAGTTAATTATAACGACAATTATGATACGGGCAAGTATGTCTACGATGCAGCACCCAAGGCAATACTTCTCGGTTAAGGTCTAAGCGGTACTGAGAATAGAAAAATGAAGCTCCTGGCGCTGAGTACCAGTACCTC
>NZ_JAUBVX010000113.1:0-2309 GCF_036706065.1 Microcoleus sp. A2-C3
AAGTTTCTAGTATCTTATCCTGTTTCTAGCAAGGCAAGAGTAAAAATAAGTTAAGAGTTGGGATTCAATCCAGTAAAGCAAAACTTTCGATTATATCATAAAATTATTTTGCAAGAGGTCTACTTAACATTAAGTGATGTCGGATTTCTGAGCGACCGTGATTGTTTTCTTGTTTGGGCGAATAAACGTATCCGCTCAATAAGTTGCGGTAAGCATTAATTTTTCGGAATTGTAGAATTTTAATTTAATTGTACAAATATCTTAATTCAGATACAAAAATCTCGCATTTGCTGGCTGCTAAATCTTGATTAAAATAATGTATTATCAATCATGAAGTCAAGGATATTACAGTCTTTTTGGAACAGTCACAATTAACAGTGGGGTGACACTTAATAAAGGAATCAAGTTCCGATAATTCAAAGCAGTTATCTTTTTTTAAACTTCTTCAATAATCCCAGGACACACCGAAAGAACAAAGCGAAGATTGTTCGCGAATAATCATCCCCAGAGCTGGAATATTTCCCCGGTGAGAAATACTAAAGTGCATATATTCAAAAAAGCTAATTCCTAATTTCCTAGTAGTCGCAACCAGAGACATGAAAATATCCATCGCCTTAGTTCCTTCACAAGTTTGAGTCGCATAGCTGATATTTCGTCGCTGCACCATTGTTCTCGCAGCTAATTCTGCCGGGTTATTATGTAATGGTAATTCCGGATGCTCCAAAACTAAAAGCAACTCAGGAATGAAAATTTAATAACTTTAGCGTTGGTTAAATAGTCGGCACTGCACGATAATTCCATTTTGGTAGATATTCATCAAAAATAATTTTCATTGTTTCTTTAAATCCATTAGCTACTTTTCGACCAGTTTCATAAATTTTATCAATCACATTTACTACGACAGAAAGCCCGGTTTTAGTATGCGTTTTTGCCATGAGTTTTTTCACTAACTCAAGAGAAGTAAAAATCACTCCTTGACAGGCTCTAGTTACGTGAGGAAACAAACGATGTTCGATCGGATTATACTTCGATGTATAGGGAGGATAGTGTGCGATCCTAATTTCTATTCCCAGCTCGTCAACTAACTTTTGTAAATCTGATTTAAAGATCTGATGATTAGAATTATTACTGCCACCTCCATCGCATTTTATTAAGATTAAATTTGCTTGAGGATAGATAAATTTTCCGTAATTAATCCACCATAGTTTGATCGATTCACAAGCAAATTCACTCGTATATTTACTGATTCCCAGGTTTAAATATCCTCGGTTATGTTGCAGATCATAAATTCCATGAGGCACTACTTTTCCCTCAGCTAGACTCCAAAAATCATGGTCATATGTCGTAACAACTTCGGTAGTATATAGACTGCCTGCTCGATATAAATTTCCAATAAATTCCTTCTTTTTTGTGTCCATACTAACAATTGGATTACCCCGCAACTCATACTGAGCCGTTATTAAAGCAAGATTCTCAAATTGTTCATTACGATTTTTTGTGACTCCGGTTGTTTGTTGTTTTTGGGCTTTGCGTTTCACATATCCATTCTTATTTAAAAGTTTTTTGACGACTGTTGTACTGACTATTGTTTCTTGAGCCTTCAAGCCTTCAACTATTTGTTGATGGGTAAGATTTGTCCATTTAATTTTTTCGGACATTGGATCTCCGGCTGTGTGGTTTTTTAAGACTTCTAAAAAACGCTCATTTAAATTAGGTATCTGAGAATCCCTAGTTTTTCTTCCTCCCACAGGTCGGCGAATTCTCTTGTGATTCCTGCTGTGTTCTGATTCACTTTTTAACTCCTTAATTCCCTTGGCTATTGTATTTCTGTCTACTCCCAAAACTCGGGCTATGTAAATGATTCCACCACGACCAAGTTTTACGGCTTCTATCGCTGCATATCTTCTTTTGTCTTTTTCAGATAAAGACTGATGATGTTGGAGCATTAAAGCAGTAATTTCGTCTGAGTAATACATAAATTAAGTTATAATTAATGATTCAAATCAACAAATCATGGGCGACATAAGAAGAGCCAAGTAGGTATAATATTTGACATCAATACCGAAACATGAACCTATTCATATTCACTCATTTATTTATTATACATCGCTGAGGTTATTAAATTTTCATTCCTTAATGGTTTAAGCATGAAGTGGATTCAGTTAGGAGAGTATTGGCAAGTACCAAGTAGTTCCTCAATAAGTGAAGCTAGGCAGCGAGTTGGATGTAGAGTAATGACTCAGTTATTTGAGCGAGTAGTTCATCCAATGGCTTCACCACAAACAGATGGGGCTTTTTTGGGTGGATTA
>NZ_JAUBVX010000114.1:0-2201 GCF_036706065.1 Microcoleus sp. A2-C3
AATAGTCAACTACCAATACTATAAAGAAGAATCCATAAGTTCGATTGGTTCTGGAACAGTTGAATCAATTATTAAACCAGGGGGAACGCATCTTATTGAACGCTGTTCACCGGTGGTGAGTATATTTTAAGATAAATTCACTATTATTAAAAGCTATAAACACGCTTTGTAATGACTTTTAAGAGAAAAGAGGAACTGATTAATGGTAATTTTTACTTGCGGCAATTTTTGAGACAATAAAAAGCTTACAACCACTGTTTACAAGTTGTATAATAGTTAGCAATGAGTTGTTTGTGAGAATTTAGTTGACTGAAATAGCGAGGATTTTAGTCAAATACTCATCATCCCACCCGGCTCGAAGTCGCTTGTTCTTTGCTCCAGTTTTTGAGGTTTTTTCTTGATTTAAAAGATTGAGAGAGATATGTCTAAGAATCGCAAAATTTTGCGGAGCATTATCTTTTCTAATCCGACAATCCTCTTCGCGAAAACCCACATCTAATACCCAATGTAAGGAATTTTCAACCCCCCAATGGCTGCGTACTGATTCACCAAACTTTTGAGCATTATTTGGTAAACTACTAATGTAATAACGAATTTCGATAGTCGTTTTCCCCTTCACCATTCGCACCGGTTCTATCATACCTATGCTGTCAAGTTTCTCCCATTGATTGTCGGGGTTAATCAGCTCTTTGATATCACTTAACATGGTTGTGATGTCGGATTTCTGAGCGACCGTGATTGTTTTCTTGTTTGGGCGAATAAACCGTATGTGTAAAGCCAGAAAATCCTTGGCTAATTGCTTGTTTAAACAACTCCTCTACTCTGGCATATAGGGATGGCTGGTTCTTTTTTAAGGTGATTACGTAGTCTCCCCCCTGTTCAACAATTGACTTCACAATTGACCTCTGACAGCCCATCGCATCAATGGTGACAATGCTTCCGTTTAATTCTAATACTTTGAGTAAAGCCGGAATTGCTGTGATTTCATTGGATTTTTTGTTAACTTTAACTTGCCCTAAAACTAATCTTTGACTGGCAGCCCAAGCACTAACCATATGAATCGCTTTTTTATCTCCTCCCCGATCGTAAGAATGGCGAAGAGTTTTCCCATCAATTGCGATTAGTTCTCCTGGATTGAAGCAGCTAATAGATTGAATCTAACTCAAAAAACATTTCTGAAACTGCTCGGGTTTGAGACGAGAAAATACTCGCGCAATTGTGTCGTGTGAAGGTATGCCATTCGGCAATTCTAAAAACTTTTTTAACCATTCATATTTAGATAGACCGTAACTTTCGATATCCACCCATGTGTCAGCACCACAAATCACGGCACAAATTGAGATGGTAATAATATCAATTAATTGATGGCGTTTCGTTCGCTCAATCCTTGGATCTTCTAAGTCAGCAAAATGGTCAGCAATGGTGATTTTAGGCTTGAGTTTCATAAGAACTAACTCTGCTTAAATGTTTCGTATGTAATCAATAATTATTCTCCAATATACCATATTCTGCTAACATAAATTTTAGATGCGTTCGCCCTGCGCTCCTTCCCAAGAATCCAGCGGTGATTTACATAAATCTAAGGTTGTTGGCGGTTCTGATTTATGTCGTAAAGCTCTTTGGCAATGGGTGTTTACTCGAATTGAGCCGAGTCGATCGCGCCTAAAGAATGACATTGGCGATAGGCTTGGTGAAATTATGGATGCTGAAAAACTTAGCGGTCGGCCGGTGCGACTGATTCGATCGCGTGTTGCGGCTAAGGCGGTTAAGTTGCTTTTTAAAGAATTTGTTCGTGAGCTCGTTCAAATCTAAAATCTAAAACCCTAAGTCTTGACAGTCAGGCTTAGGGTTTTTTGCTGCCGACGGCTGATCTAGATTTGCTAGAGTGAATTTGGAGCACAAATTATCATGATTGGTAAAGAATCATCTCGCGTGTGGCTGATTACAGGTAGCTCAACGGGCTTTGGTCGTGCTTTGGCTGAGGCTGCTTTAGATAAGGGCGATCGCGTGATAGCCACGGCTCGCAATGTCAGCCAAATTCAAGACCTGGAGCACAACTATCCGAAAACTGCAAAAGCGGTTCGCTTGGATGTGACTGACCAGACAAGCATTCAAACTGCTGTGGGGTCTTCTGGGTTTGCGGTGATAAGAAAGACTAATTAGAAAAGCAAGCTAATAGTCGAGCTCGAAAATTGTCAAAA
>NZ_JAUBVX010000115.1:0-2179 GCF_036706065.1 Microcoleus sp. A2-C3
TTGAGTTAGGTCGAGGGAGGCTATTAAGCCCCGCCCCTCCCAATTAGATCCGAACGTGCGACTTTCATCGCATTCGGCTCCCGATATTCTAGTCACGCGACTTGCTCATGTGGGTGTAATCGTGGCAAGACTCATGAAGAGCTTCAAGATTTTTAGCTTTCCAGTTATCGTGATTGCCGTCGATATGATGTAGGTGTACTCTTTCTTCACTTGTGAGTTTATACCCGCATCTGGCACATGAATGGTTTTGCTTTTTGAGAGCTTTAGAGGTTGCCCCATCGTAGAGTTTGCTATTACGTTCGCTCCAGTAATGAACATCTCCGTCGTAGGGCGATTTAGTCCCTCTGACGTTGACATATTTGTTTTCGGCGTAGGAAACCGCAGGAAACGCCTGTTCTGACAATTTCTTGGCAGTGTAGCGATTTTGCTTGGTTTCTTTATTGAACACCTTAAATGCGCGTTTCTGAATAAAACAGAGAGAATTTCTCGCTCCACTCATCTTGCAGAATTTATGGTAGTTTCGCCATCCTCTAACTATGGGTGCTAATTTCTCAGCTTTCACCACAGCACCATATCCTGAGTTGTTGACGACGTGTTTTACTTTCTTACGAAAAGCTTTATAGTTCTCCTCTGAGGGAGTGCATTTAAACTTACCGTTTTTCTGGACTTTAAATGTCCAGCCTAGGAAATCAAATCCGTCTATCGTAGCGGTAACCTTGGTTTTTCGTTCACTGACTTTCATCCCCCTTGCTGACAGGAATTTGTTGACTCTCTCTAGTATTTCATCCGCGTCATCTTGTGGTTTTAAAACTATTACCATATCGTCCGCATATCGAACGGTAGGTTCAGTTATCCTTCCACATGAGTCTTTAGATTGATGGATACTTTCGATTCCGTTAAGTGCGATGTTGGCTAACAAAGGACTCACCACACCCCCTTGGGGCGTTCCTTGGTCAGGGAATTCTATATTAGTTCCAGCTTTTAGACATCTGAAGATGCCGAGCTTTAGTCCCCAAGGGGCAATTAGATTATCCATGATTGAGGTGTGTGAGATTCTGTCGAAGCATTTTTCGATATCGAGTTCAATCACTCGTTTATCTTTCCCATTGCAGAAGGAGCTAAGGTTGTTGTACAGGTATCTTTGAGCGTCATGCGCCGAGCGACCAGTCCTAAACCCATAGCTTCGAGCATGGAATGTTGCTTCATGTGCTGGTTCAAGTGCGAACTTGGCGATACATTGCCATGCTCGGTCAGCCATAGTAGGGACTTTTAGCATTCGAGTCGTGCCGTCTTTTTTAGGGATTGGGATTTCTCGTAAGCCTTGGTGTTTCCATGTGTTAGAGTTGATTCTCAGCGCATCGCTCAGAGCAAACCGTTCCTCGAACGTGAGGGACTTTTTGCCATCAACCCCTGCTGTCTTTTTTCCAGCGTTTAGCTGTGTGACTTGACGGATAGCCAGTAATCTTGCAGCTTGAGATTTTAGAATCAGTTTTTGTAGTGACCGCGCTTTCCGCTTGTCTCCAACTTGGACTGCTTTGTACACGCGATTTTGTAGGCGGAATAGATTCCGACGGAATTGCTTCCAAGGGAGTTTTGTCCAAGATTCAGTAGCTGTTAAACTCTGTCCAATCATGCTCTACTCGATGTAGTGTGTTCTGAATACCTCGACCCAGTAACGGGTCGTCTTACCCGATTCTAAGGAGTTAGTCATCTCGTCTGGCTTACCATGAAATCGACATTTCATAGACCTTAGATTCGTTTCTATTCGTTCCCCTGACTGATTAATCGTTCCCTTAGATGTAGCCACTTCAACCACTGAAAACCCAGGACTCTTACAGCTATTGGATATATATGCTGCGGGTTTTGAACTCCAGTGAGGTCAGGGTTTTGGTAATACGCCCTGCCTTGGGGTGGGTTGCTTTTTTAGGCTCTGTTTCATCGTAGGAACTCCCCATTAACGCCAGTGTCATCCCGTATCGGAGGTCTGTTTGCGTCCTGTTCCCAGCTTCGACCTCCCGAATTCCGAGTCGGGTCATCGTGGGCAGATAGGGAGTCACGTCTGAGTCTGACGGGTGAGACTTGCACTCACATCATGTCTGGAGTTCAGCTAGACTTGGGAGTCTTGGCTGGCAGAGTTATTTACGGACTTGACCGTGATTCATCTGCAACGAATCGCACA
>NZ_JAUBVX010000116.1:0-2082 GCF_036706065.1 Microcoleus sp. A2-C3
CTCATTCTCTCCCGGCGCGGTGGCTCTAGTTCTTCTTTGGCCACCGTTCTCATCTTTAGTTAGTCTAAACTACAGTTACTTAAGGCTGAAAGATTGGTGGCGTTGCTGAGTTAGAGTATGAATAGGAGGAATAATTTATGCAATGCCGGCGAATGTAAATTAACCCTGATCCGTAATAACGGCCCGAAAAAAGGAAAACAGAACCACATTTATGTCCAATTTGGTCGTCAATTCATCAATGAGTATGAGCAAAGGCGAGGTCAAGCGCGAGAGCATCAAACGTGATTGCCTAAAAATTTATGTCAATGGTATGGGGAAAGCGGGCGATAGAACGAGTTAAGGGAGTTGATCATACCACGATAATAAATTGGGTAAAACAACTCGGAAAACTGTTGTCAGATGGTAAGGATTCAGGTCTCAATTATAGGAATTAAAGAAGGGGTCTGCACAGCCGAGTCAACCATTGCTTTTATAGCTTGGTCAAAAAACTCAATGACAGAACGTCCTTGATGGCGACAAGTTTGTATAACCGTCAATAAATTGGCAGTATCTTGAAACCGTTCCATAGAACGGGAACCTCCACTAATTTTTCTTTTGGTGACGGCTAAACGTAACGTTCGTTCTGCTAAATTATTATCAGGCGGTATTTCTGGATGGTCTAAAAAATACCACCATTGATCAGCTTTCTTCCTCAAGGAGCGTAAAAGTTTCCCGGCTTCCCCTCCGGCTAGCTCAATCCATGAATTAATCGTAAATTCAACTTTTGGTTTAAACTGGGACGTCCAACTCAAGAATTCATCAAGGCTTTGGGAAAGTTGGAATAAAGCATAGTTTTTCAAACCCTCATCTATCAGGCTAATAAATTTTTCTCCAATCTCCTGGTTATTTAAGCCAGGAAGCTTGATTAGTTTCTTGAAGTGACGGCGTAAATGAGCCAGACATTTTTGTTGAGCTTTGACAGCATAACCATTATAGGCGCTATAGTCATCTGAACTAAGTACACCTTCGTAGCAAGAACCCAAAATAGATTCTAATTCCGCACGAGAGCGAGTATCAGCAGCATGAAATAAAGCGAATTTGGTATTGGCAAAAATCCATAACCATTCTTTTACCCCTTTGATTGCCCAAGGCGTTTCATCCGCATGGATATTGGGCTGGGTTTGTTTGACCCACTGTTTGAGCTGGTCAATACTTTGAGTCACTGCGCCATTTATTCTTTCATTGGTGGCTACTAAAGTTCCCACTCCTATTTCTATTTTTCCCAGTTCCCACAACAGTTCTTGTTGTTTTTCGTAGGATAAATGTCCGTAATTATTTATCCATCCTAAAAAAGCTTGCAGTCTGATTCCGATATCTTGTCCCGGTACTATTTCTGGCGACCACTCTGCTGCTTGTGTTTCCCCACACTCGCTGCAAATACACGTATATCTTTGATATTCTACTATTTCTATTGGACTCTCTACTAACTGGGCTACTTGCTGTTTCTCTATTTTGATGGGTTCGCCACTGAATTCGCTTTGACCACAACACCTGCACACTTGCGGTCGTAATATTTCTAATCTATCTACCCGACCAAACCCCTTCCTCGTTTTTCCCGGATGCCCTGGTTGTCCTCCTGGTTTCCGTTTTGGTGTCTCCCTTTCATCTATTTGAGCTTCAAGTTTTTTCTCGCTTTTTTTGAGAAGGTCAGACGATGGTGGCTTTGATGATCTTGTGCTATCTAAATCTCTGCTGATTTTAAGTTTCTCTATTTCCTGTTCTAGTTCTATTACTCTAGATTTTAACTGCTCTATAGCCCTTGCCTGCTCAATGATCATCTCTACCAGTTTCTCTGTCGCTAACTGTTTTAAGATTTCACTGTTGAGTTTGGGTGGCAGTTTTTTTTTCATAATTGCTACATTTTACTTTCCCGTATCACACTTGTCAATACCCACCACCTGAATCCTTACGTATGGACACATTACTCACAAGTTAAGGTAAAAACATTATTGTCAATGAGTAACTTTACTCATTTTTTACCTGTTTAACCAATTAAAATATGACTCCATTTGTTCCTTTATTATTGAAAAAAAATTGTTCGGG
>NZ_JAUBVX010000117.1:0-2008 GCF_036706065.1 Microcoleus sp. A2-C3
AAAGAGACTGTTGGCGAATGTCTGAGGGGTTTCACCCCTCAGACATTCGCCGTCCTGAATAGGCAGAATGATTGTGTAATAACAATACTTCGGACAGTTTTAGAGCCGATCGAGTGTCCGAAACCCTTACTGGCTATATAGTGGACTATTTTTTCAAGGTTTAAGTAAGCGCCCTAAGTTTCCTAAAATGCGTTAAAAATGGCAGGGCTTCCTCGCGCGAGGCTTACAAGGCCGTTAAAAAACTGTCCTAAGTATTGTAATAAGACACCATATTAAATAATTTATTATGACTCTTCACCCCCGCGACTGGTCGTCAATTCCTGAAATGACCGCCTCCGTAGCACGAACCTCCTTTCCCAAAGGCAATCCATATATGAAAATGCGCGACGAATTAGGAGTGCTGTACTTGGATACTGACTTGATCACCTTGTTTCGAGCCGACTGCGGTCAAACTGCATTATCACCAGGGCAATTAGCATTAATCAGTGTGATGCAATTTGCCGAGGGATTGACTGACCGACAAGCAGCAGAAGCGGTCAGAAGCCGTATAGACTGGAAGTATGCTCTGGGACTAGAAATTACAGATAGCGGTTTTAATTATTCAGTTTTAAGTGAATGGAGAAGTCGATTAATTGCTGCGGGACGTGAAAGCCAATTACTTGATAAAATGTTAGGACATTTTATGGACAAAGGATGGCTCAAAGCCAGGGGGAAAGCCAGAACTGACTCCACCCATGTCATCGGAGCCATCCGCAAAATGAACCGCCTCGAATGCGTTGGAGAAACTTTACGTCATGCTTTAAATCAGTTAGCAACAGTTGCCGATGAATGGTTATTAACAGTAGTCAATCAGGATTGGTCTGAGCGTTATGGCACGAGATTTGAGCAGTATCGTTTGCCGAAATCTGAAACCGAAAAACAAAGCTTGGTATTGACTATTGGCTGTGATGGTCATCACTTATTGTCAGCTTTGTATGACCCCTTGAGTCCTGAATGGTTACGTCAGCTAAAAGCGGTAGAAATTTTACGCTGTGTCTGGATACAGCAATATGGGTGGTGCAAAGGTAAAGTTTATTGGCGAGAAGCTGATAATTTACCGCCCCACAAGCAGTTAATTACTTCCCCTTATGATATCGAGGCTCGCAATCGGACAAAAAGAGATACTAATTGGACAGGTTATACAGTACATCTTACAGAAACTTGCGATCGAGATTTACCTCATTTAATTACCAATGTGGAAACGACACCCGCCACCACTGGAGATGTAGAAATGACTCAGGTGATTCATCAAGCTTTAGCTGATAAACACCTGTTACCACAACAACATATTGTCGATACTGCTTATGTTGATGCTCAACACTTGCTCAAAGCGTGAGACACAATTAGGTATTGAGCTTCTTGGCCCTGTACCGCCTGACTCTAGTTGGCAAGAAAAAGCTAAGCTGGGCTTTGAGCTTTCTTGTTTTACCGTTGATTGGGACCATCGCCATGCTACTTGTCCGCAAGGGCGCATCAGCAAATCCTGGCATCAACGCTCGGATAACTATGGCAATCCGGTCATTCAAGTACGTTTTCGTCGCCCCGATTGCGCCGCTTGTCCTGTTCGCTCTCAATGTACTCATTCGCCCGCACAGGCTCGTGTTCTGACTCTCAAACCTCAACCTCTTTACGAAGCTCTAGCCAAGGGTAGGGCTAGACAACATACCCTGGATTTTAAGCAGCGTTATGCCCTCAGGGCCGGTGTTGAAAGTTCGCTGTCTCAAGGAATTCGTGTTTTTGGTTTGCGTGACGCTCGTTACATGGGTCTTGCCAAAACTCGTCTGCAACATATTATGACTGCTGCTGCAATGAATCTGTCAAGAATGTGGGCATTTTGGCGCAACATTCCGATTGGCTTGACCCGTGTATCTCGTTTTTCCGCTCTTTTTACCTCTGCCTTATCATAGTTCTCTTGCCAGGATTACGGGATGTTTGGTTTCACCCTTTTTTAATTCGCCAACAGTCTCTT
>NZ_JAUBVX010000118.1:0-1970 GCF_036706065.1 Microcoleus sp. A2-C3
CCTTATATGTTCTGTATTGTGTGTGATACAACGAAAATCGTGAACCATCCATTTTACAAAACTTATGGTAGTTTCTCCATCCTCTAACTATTGGTGCTAATTTTTCAGCTTTCACCTTAGAACCATAATTCGAGTTATTAACGATAGCTTTTACCTTCTGACGGAACTTTTTAAAATTATCCACTGAGGGAGTGCTTCTAAATTTACCGTTGTTTTGCACTTTGAAATGCCAACCCAGGAAGTCAAATCCATCTGTCGCAGCGGTTATTCTTGTCTTTTTTTCGCTTACTTTCATTCCTCTTTCGGCTAAGAATTGGCTGATATCTTCAAGTATCTTTTCTGCATTGTCTTCGGGGCGAAGTACGATTATCATGTCGTCCGCGTAGCGGATTGATGGATACACTATTTCCTTTTCTGAGGTGTTTTGTGTAATCCGTTTTCTTTTACTTCTGTTGTATCTATGGATACTTTCGATTCCATTGAGAGCAATGTTTGCTAACAAGGGACTAACCACACCACCCTGGGGTGTACCTTGTTCGGGAAATTCAGGATTTACTCCGGCTTTTAAGCATCGGAATATACCTCCTTTAGTGCCTTTAGGGGCAATAAGGTTTTCCATAATTGTGGCATGGCTTATCCTATCGAAGCACTTTTCAATATCGAGTTCTATAACCCGTTTATTGATTCCATTGGCATCAGATTTTAAGTTTTGAAACAAGATTCTTTGGGCAACGCGCAAGCCGAGCGTCCTGGTCTAAAACCGTAGCTGCGTTCATGGAATAGTGCTTCATGTGCGGGTTCTATTGCGTATTTTGCGAGACATTGCCACGCTCTATCCGCAATAGTCGGAATTTTAAGTATCCGTGTAGAGCCATCCTTCTTCGGAATCGGGATGGAGCGTAACTTTTGGTGCATCCAATTGTTACCGGATATTTTCAACAGTTCCTCTAGTTCAAATCGTTCCTTAAAGGTAAGGGACTTTTTGCCGTCAATTCCTGCCGTTTTCTTTCCCGTATTTAGCTGTGATACTTGACGAATCGCCAAAAACCTAGCCGCTTTGGATTTCAGAATAAGCTTTTGAAGTGACAGAGCTTTGCGCTTGTTTCCTTCTCGAATAGCTTTAAACACTCTACATTGCAGGCGAAATAAATCGCGTCGAAATTTCTTCCAATTTAGATTTTTCCAAGATTCACTAGCCTCGTGGCTGTGCCTAATCATGCTCTGACTCCGTTAAGTGTTTTTCTGAATACCTCAGCGAAATTACTCGCTGTCCTACCCGAATCAAAGGGATTCCGTATCTCGTCTTACCTACCTGGGATTCGACCGTCCCAAGACTTTTGATTCGTTTTTATTCGTTCCCTCAGATGATGGATTGTTCCATTAGGTGTAGCCAATTTAACCATCAGAAACCCTGGATTCATGCTGCTACTAAGCTCAAGGATGCAGCGGGTTTTAACTCTGATGAAGTCGGGGTGTTTCGACATTTATGCCCCGCTTTCCTTTGGGTTACTTTTCTAGGCTCGATTTCACCTTAGAAACTCCCTGTTAGCGCCAGTGTCAACCCATAACAGTTGTCTGATTGCGCCCTGTTCCCAGCTTCACTCTGTAAGAATCGAGCTTACTCGGTGTGGGCAGATAAGGAGTCACGCCTGAATCTAGCGGATAGGACTTTCACCTATATCAATCTGAGAGTTCAACCCAAGGGGGTTGGATTGGCTATTTACGGACTGATTACCGTGATTCCCCAATCAACGAATCGCACGAGCTTTAAGAGCGGGATGACCCACCGCCCTATTTTTTATATTTATCGCAGCATTGTGATCGCGGTCAAGACTACATCCACAATGTAGGCAGTTATGCCATCTTTCATGCAGCTTTTTCGGTACTTTTTCACCACAACCAGAACAATCTTGTGAAGTATTATAGGCACTTACTGGGATTACCAACAGACCAGCATTTACGGCTTTGTT
>NZ_JAUBVX010000119.1:0-1899 GCF_036706065.1 Microcoleus sp. A2-C3
ATCTCTTGTTTCATCTGTAGAAATAATTCTTAAGGAATTTGGAGAAAATTATGTAATTAATTTTGCTTGACTACTTAAGAGTAGAACGCAATACGGTTCACTTAAGACAGATCCCCTGGCACACCCCTTAAAAAGGAGGGGACAAAAATACCCTCAAAGTCCCCCTTCTTAAGGGGGATTTAGGGGGATCTCCGGTGTATAAATAGTGTTAAGTGAACCGTATTGGGATAGAACGTTTGTTGAGAAGAATTGAGGATATCTGCATCCAGGTGGTAAATCAAATGACTCATCCTACTCTGCCGATTTCATAATTATCAATTCAGGATAATAGAACAGATAAGTTAAAGCAAATGCTTTATAATCATGACACCTATAGCTTTTAGGCATACCCCATACAAGTCATGGAATTACGGCATCTTAAATATTTTGTGGCCATTGCAGAAGAACTCAGCTTTAGCCGTGCTGCAATCCGGCTATATATTTCCCAGCCAACGTTAAGCCGTCAAATCAAAAACCTGGAAAACGAACTGGGCGTTGTGCTATTTCTCAGACAATCTGATGGGTTGACACTCACAGAAGGGGGAGAATTTTTTCTCGAAAAATCAAAAGATATTTTGAATCGAAGTCATCTGGCTGTGCAAACCATCAAGGCTGATTACACCGATAAGCATGAGCCTTTGGTTATTGGCTACATTCCCACCATCCTTGAGAGTTTTCTTGGTAAAACCCTACAGCGCTTTGGACTTGTCCATCCTGAAGTTGCCGTGCGTTTCCAGGAGATGCCGCCTAGCGAACAAGTTAGAGCATTGCGAGATGGGGCGATCGATATTGCGTTTATGGGCAATCCACCTTCGGAGTTAGACTCGGAGTTTGTAGTCAAATGCGTTAAGAAAGTGCCGATCGCTGCTGTATTACCGGATACACATCCCTTGGCACATAAATCCTCAATTAACCTAGCTTCCCTGGTATCAGAAAAATTTATTGGGATGTCTGAAGAAAAGTTTCCGGGGCGGAACTCACGCATCCGCGCCACTTGCCATGAAGCCGGATTCACGCCAAATCTGCATTTGGAAGCCGATAGCCATGCCTCCATGATTGCTCTGGTTGCTGCTGGGCAAGGGGTAGCAGTTATGCCGAATGAGGCCGGAGCACTGCCCCATCCCCAAGTTGTGTTTGTGCCGTTGCACCATCCCATAGACTACGCGCGATCGACTGCCATGTGGAGGAAAGAAATACCTACTCAATCTTTAGATAAATATCTCGAAATTCTGTTCGAGTATATTCAAAATTAAAGGATAATGGTGCTGAATAATTAATAAGAATAATTGCGAAACTAACTATTCCAAATTAATTATCTCATGTCCGGTAAATTAATAACATAAACTGTTTAGAGTGCGGACTTTAGTCTGGCTTGGTTGCGAACTTTAGTCCGCACTACGAACTAATCTGGAGCATCTCAAATATGTAATAAGTATAAATACTATTCACGCCAAAGCGAGATTTAAATAAGCACAACGATGTTTTAGAACTTGAGCCAGATTGTCACGATTCCACCAGGCCCCGGATATTTTGATTCTTCGTCCAATCTGTTTAATTGTAGCCTCGACAGCAAAGCTAACCAATTGTGATCTTTTGAGACTGCATCGCCTGATAATCAGGAATCCTCCATCGATGTCGTTCTATATATAGCAATCCTAAATCATTTTCTATGTATAGGTGTACTGATGGATTTTGGGGGAATCAAATTTATGTTCCTTTGTGAAAAACTCAAACAAAAATTTAATTATCTTAAAAGACTTACATGAATACCAATACTTTCGTGAAAAATTTTTAGCTTGTAACCAAATATCTTCAACGGGATTTTGTTCGGGAGCATTGGGAGCAAATAAAATACAAGTG
>NZ_JAUBVX010000120.1:0-1715 GCF_036706065.1 Microcoleus sp. A2-C3
CACAAAGGAACATAAATTTGATTTCCCCAAAATCCATCAGTACACCTATACATAGAAAATGATTTAGGATTGCTATAATTCTGTAACGATGAAGCGGACTTTCGTAGCGGACGAAGCTAGTAAAGTGTTGCAGGAGCAGGATTGCAGCACTACTTCACGGCTTCCTGAACCAGAGCGCTCGAAGGCGTTGGCGAGGGTGATGGCGCTACTGAGCAATCGGGGAAGCAGTGAAGTAGAGCGAGTTATTGAAGCGATCGCCCTGCTGAGCACCAGATTGGTCACTTGGATGAGATTTTAAGGGAGGCGGCAATTAAGTCTCTATCCAGAGGGTTGAGGTTGAAAGGTTATGGGAAATGCTGCCGCCAATGGGAGGGCATGAAGTGCGAAATAAGTCTGTGTGGAAGTGCGATGGCGATCGCCATCGTCAATCAGCTTAAGCTTTTAGCTTAGTGTTCCCAGTGTGAAGCACGATTTAAGATGTCTGCATTGTGGGAGAATGGGAGATGCGATCGCTGTCGAACAACATTTTGAGAATTAGCTGCATATCAAAAATCAACTTAATAGCTTAATTTATATGGGCAATCTATATACATAGTTAGCTCTTAAAAACCACAATTTACAAATATAAGTCGCTATAGATTGAAGATAGAGGGGCTGAAAGAATACTGAAGCATGGATAAAAAGCAACTCTCTGAACGCGACATTTGCACTAAATACATTACTCCTGCCTTAGAAGGTGCGGGATGGGATATCGAAACGCAAGTCCGAGAGGAATTTTCCATCACAAATGGACGCATCATTGTTCGCGGAAAACTGCACACACGCGCCAAGAATAAGCGTGCTGATTAAGTTCTTTTTTACAAGCCTAATATGCCGATCGCTTGTCTAGTAGTATCGTAATTTGGGGAATATTTAGAGGTTTAGACTTGAAATAATCGATATTTAGACTCAACATTTCAATCAAGCCGACATCATCTGATACACTAGCTTTTGTGCAGTGAGTAAAAAATAAATCCAAGCGTATCAACGGCTAGGTGTCTTTTAATACGATTTGTAGATTTGTAGAAACAAAACCCTTTCGACTCAATACTAGCGTTACAGGTATTTTTTACGGCTTGTGAGTCTATAATCATTAATGTAGTCCATTTGGCTTGTTTTTTACCTGCTCACGTACTTGACTATGTAATAGCCTCATCAGCTCTTCTATCACTCCCTGTGTTCGCCACTGCTTGTAATGCCAATATACAGTGGAATAGGGGGGCAAATCTTTGGGTAGGTCTTGCCAATTGCAGCCATTCTTTAGTTGATAGAAAATTCCATCTAAGATTTCTCTTTTTGTCCAGTTACAAGGTCTAGTTAACTTCTTCCTGGGCAATATGTCATGTAGTATGGGTTCAATTATTTCCCATTCTGAATCCGTTAGACTGTTACAATAAGGCATGGCTGCTGCTGGATAATGCTTTTGCGGTTATCACAACCACGTAAAAGATGTCAAACGGGCTCTATAAGCAGTAATAACGAATTATCTTTCTAAAACGCCGGAATCTTAAACTTCGCCCCACACTTGGGACATTCCGATCGCACTTTTAACCAATCCTGATAGTGACATACTCCTACACCAACTGAGTACAGTATGGTGTAGGCTTCTGGGCGACTCCAGCTATTGCTTCGGACATTGACTGGTAGAGTCGATGGCTGGTATTATCCAGCGCACC
>NZ_JAUBVX010000121.1:0-1711 GCF_036706065.1 Microcoleus sp. A2-C3
ATAATTATGAGTTAGCTCTAGGGGGATTAAATTGAAAAATTTCTATTATAGCATAGATTTTTTTTGCAAGAGGTCTAATAAGTAAATGAGTGAATATAAATAGGTTCATGTTTCGGTAGGGATGTCAAATATTATACCTGCTTGGTTCTTCTTGTATCGCCCATGATGTGTTGACTTGAATCATTTATTACTAACTTAATTTATGTATTACTCAGACGAAATTACTGCTTTAATGCTCAAACATTATCAGTCTTTATCTGAAAAAGATCAAAGAAAATATGCAGCGATAGAAGCCGTAAAACTTGGTCGTGGTGGAATTATTTACATGGCCCGAGTTTTGGGAGTAGACAGGAATACCATAGCCAAGGGCATTAAAGAGTTAAAAAGTGAATCAGAACACAGCAGGAATCAACAGAGAATTCGCCGACCTGGAGGAGGAAGAAAAACTAGGGATTCTCAGATACCTGATTTAAATGAGCGTTTTTTAGAAGTCTTAAAAAACCACACAGCCGGAGATCCAATGTCCGATAAAATTCAATGGACAAATCTTACGCATCAACAAATAGTTGAAGGTCTGAAGGCTCAGGAAACAATAGTCAGTACCACAGTCGTTCAAGAACTGTTAAAAAAACATGGATATGTGAAACGCAAAGCTCAAAAACAACAAACAACCGGAGTCACAAAAAA
Source organism: Microcoleus sp. A2-C3 (assembly GCF_036706065.1). Classification (NCBI taxonomy): domain Bacteria; kingdom Bacillati; phylum Cyanobacteriota; class Cyanophyceae; order Oscillatoriales; family Microcoleaceae; genus Microcoleus; species Microcoleus sp. A2-C3. The sequence continues at coordinate 688 of NZ_JAUBVX010000121.1, forward strand.
TCGTAATGAACAATTTGAAAATCTTGCCAGAATAACCGCTGACCATTACTCACAAGTTAAGGTAAAAACACTATTGTCAATGAGTAATTGTACTCATTTTTTACCTGTTTAACCAATTAAAATATGACTCCATTTGTTCCTTTATTATTGAAAAAAAATTGTTCGGGACTTCTTTGAGTTCCAGGGAAAGGAGAAATAATTAGCCTGATATGAGGTTTTCATGCCTAGCTTAACAATCCCTAAATCTTGATTTTCGTCGGCGGCAAAATACTTAACTAAGTCCGAAGCTATTCCTTTTTGATAGGCAACCGAAAAATGATACATCCCCCGATAAATCATTTCTAATGAAATCCGTTCAATTGGCACTCCTAATTCATCCGCAACAGCATCTCCTAAATCTACTAAAACTGCATAAAATAGCCAAGTAGCCCAGATTTGGAGCTGAATTCCGTTTAGCGAACCTGTCCATAAATAGCTGAGATTTAGTAATCTTTTTACTATGCAAAATGCGTCTTCAATTCGCCAGCGTCTTTGATATAAATCTGCTACTACATAGGGGGTAATATTTCTGGTTCTCGGACACTTGTTAGATAAGAACGCCAGGAAGTCTTGGAACGAATCTGTACTAATCTTATAGTCAAAGTTGGTGTTTTTTTTGTACCTGCACCTATTTTAATTATCTGGTCTTTGACATCATAAGTATTGGTTAATACCCGCTCTACTTGATAAGATGCACCTTTCTTGGTTCGAGTGATAAATCCAATTTCTTGGTCTATTAGTTTTGACCAAAAAGCGAAGTGATAGAAGCCTCTGTCCAATAACAGCAAGGTTTTTGGCTTAACTATTTTTAGTAAATCTTCTTCCCAATGGGTATCTGCTTGTTTGGGATTTTCCCAAAACCAAATTTCTTGGGGAAGATGAGTTACTAGGTCTATAATTACTCCCATTGTAAGGATTCAGGTCTAAGATTGGGGAATTAAAGAAGGCATAAATAAGTCACAAAAATGGGCAGATATAGCATCAC
>NZ_JAUBVX010000122.1:0-1542 GCF_036706065.1 Microcoleus sp. A2-C3
CCATCAATTTTACCCTCGCTGATCCACGAATCAACACCAGTTTACTTGACGATAGGGCTTAACCGAGAAGTATTGGGTCATACTTCTGATTGAATTCAACCAGAAGCCGAGTTAGCATTGACTTGCCAACGCCACCTTTCTCGCCGTCAACTAAGTGAATCATGTTAGTCATTTAATTTCTCCTTATTGGATGCCTATTAAAGGGTTAATAATTTTAACTAAAGCTAGGCCCGACCATTGCTGGATCAAAACCAGATAAGTTAAACGCGCTGTTTTCCAACTCAACTTCTCCCGAAAATTCCTCTGGTTCTTTTTCTTCGGGCAAACTTGCGGGTTGTGAAGTCTCCGGGGCCGTGAATTCCGTAGCAATAGATGCACCTGGATTTGACAAGTGAGCCAAAGTAGCTAAAGGAATTAAACCCGAAGAAATACCAGGGGCAATTGCCCCTAACTCCGTACAATTAAATCCCGCATCTCGGCAAACTTCATCTATCTGCCTGAGCAGATAATTAATGCTTTCTCGCCTCAAATACTCTAATTCTGTGCTAGAATGACTACCGTTATTGCGTAAAGCAGCTAACAGCCACCGCGCTTTTATTAGAGGTAAAATGGTTTCCTTTAAACTAAAAAAAGGATGATTTTCTAGATAAGAGAGCAAGATAGCGTCTTCGGAATCTGGCAAAACTTGACAGCGCCAGCAAAATTGTTTGTAGCGTTTTCTAGGCATAGTTTTTCACCTTTTTCCCCGAACCTCGGTATGGCCCTCCCAGTAGTAGAGCTGCATCTAAGCTGGCTTCATTTTCATCTAATGAAGGTTCTAAATTTGACTCATCACTCAATTCATTAGAAGCATCTAAGTAGCTATCTTTGATACGGAGGTCAGCCTTTTGTTCAACACCTTCTTCAGCCTTTTGTTCAGCACCTTCTTCAGCCTTTTGTTCAGCCTTTTGTTCAGCCTTTTGTTCAGTACCTTCTTCAGCCTTTTGTTCAGCCTTTTGTTCAGTACCTTCTTCAGCCTTTTGTATACCAGTCGGAGAGACTGGAGCATTTTGTGAAGTGGAAGCTGCACCTTCTCCCCTCTGAGAGGTTGTCGCAACAGGCTTTCGCCAAACGGTCTCAAATTGAGATTTGAAGTAAGAAAATAGTCCGTAAACATCAGCGATTCGACAACCTAAACCATCAGGGTCAAGCGTTTTTGGCACTGTTATGCCTCCGTGCCAAGACAGCGAATAATGAGAAAACTGATTTCGCAGTTCTGATTTCATATATTCAGAAGTACCGCCGCAAAATACAATTTCATCTAAATCTGGTGGCAGCACTTCATTAATCCAATGAGATAGCATTCGAGCGTAGTCAAAGCGAGACAACTTGACTGCTTCAATCAATTGGTCAACTTCTCGATCTCTAGCTGCCTCCTCTCGATTCCGAGCAATTCGATAAAAGTAAGGGCGGTTGTAGCTTACGCCCCAATACTTCTCGGTTAAGCCCTATCGTCAAGTAAACTGGTGTTGATTCGTGGATCAGCGAGGGTAAAATTGATGG
>NZ_JAUBVX010000123.1:0-1531 GCF_036706065.1 Microcoleus sp. A2-C3
AATCCTCAGAGAGTAGAAGCAATTGCCATGATAATGGGACTGTGTTTGTTGGTCTATACCCTAGCACAAAGAAAGCTAGCCCTGTCAAGGTGTTCTTTATTCAGGCATTCTTGGTGAATCTTGAACGGCAACGGTCGCTGGCGACAAGCTTGGCAACCTTACGAATAAACTTAGATCAGCGACTGTTGCCGTTCTCTTCGATTTGCGGGTATCGGTATAATGGTTGAAACCTTGTATGACTAGCATACAAGCTATTGGCTCACCCCATTTTGCAGTATTTAGGAGGACGCTCGTAAATGTTAGATGCCATCTTTGAGAGATTTGTCAAGCTCAGTCCTGTCAGTGTCATGGTCCGAGGCTTAATGGAACGAGTATTGAACACAGAACAACTCGACTCCATCTTTGAGAATCATGCCAAGAGCCAGTACACGCGAGAACTCCTATTCTCCAGCATCGTAGATTTAATGAGCCTGGTAGTTTGTGGCATCTATCCTTCCGTGAATGCTGCATACCGAGCCAAAGCATCGGAGCTTAATGTCAGTCGAACAGCGGTCTATGACAAACTTAATGGCATCGAACTAGATGTGAGTGCTGCACGGCGTTAAGAGAAACTGCTGCCTCTATGACTGATGTGATGGAATTTCTGGGAGATAGTCCACCAAAGTTACTAGCTCCTTATCAAATCAGAATCATTGATGGCAACTGTTTAGCTGCTACAGATCATCGTTTAGAAGCCTTGAAGCCCTATGCAGCGAAAGCTTTACCTGGTAAGTCTTTGGTTGTACTTGACCCAGACTTGAAAATGGCGATTGATGTGTTTCCTTGTGAGGATGGTCACGCTCAGGAACGTTCTTTATTTGAGTCGGTATTACAACGGGTAAAACCTGGTGAATTATGGATTGCCGATCGCAATATGTGTACTCAAGGGTTTCTCTTTGGTATCTGTAACGCCTCTGCTGATTTTTTAGTCCGAGAACATAAAACTCTGCCACAGGAAGCAATCAGTGAATTGGAATTTCAAGGTGATATAGAAACAGGCTCTGTTTTTGAACAGACAGTTGCTCTCACTTATGAGGGTAGCTGTTTGAAAGTACGACGGGTGGTATTGCGTTTGAAAAAAGTTACTCGTGATGGCGATTGGGAAATTGCCATACTTACTAGCCTACCTAAAACTGTTGCCAGTGCTACCGATATTACTCAGTTATATCGAGAACGTTGGAGTGTTGAAACTCTCTTTCAAATCGTAACTAAGAACTTTGAGGGCGAAATTCAAACCTTGGGGTATCCGAAAGCTGCTTTATTTTCTTTTTGTCTAGCTCTGGTTTCTTACAATATTTTAGCTGTAGTCCGAAGAGCGTTGGGCAGTGTACATGGTGTCGGTAAAATTGAGTCTAGTCTTTCAGAATTCTACTTGGTTGATGAAATTCAAGGGACTTATCGGGGTATGACTATAGCAGGGTAAGAGCATCTAATTTGGTATAAAATGTACTTGAAAAATTACTTCAGTCATGGTAATAGGCAGGTGAAAATA
>NZ_JAUBVX010000124.1:0-1483 GCF_036706065.1 Microcoleus sp. A2-C3
CAATACTTCTCGGTTAAGCCCTATCGTCAAGTAAACTGGTGTTGATTCGTGGATCAGCGAGGGTAAAATTGATGGCACTAAAAGAATTCACCTTAATCAGTCCAGTCATAGAAGCAGCGTCTGTATTTAAAGCACTAGAAACGGCAATACCATCCGCAGCAATTCAACAAGCAATTGGCCAGACTCATAGCCAGCAACAGCGCCAAAGAAAACTACCATCTGAGTTGGTGATCAGTTTGGTGATTGCCATGAGTCTGTGGTCAGCGGTGTCAATGAGAACAGTTCTCAAAAATCTGGTTAATGGTTTAAGCATGAAGTGGGTTCAGTTAGGAGAGTATTGGCAAGTACCAAGTAGTTCCTCAATCAGTGAAGCTCGGCAGCGAGTGGGATGCAGAGTAATGACTCAGCTATTCGAGCTGGTCGTTCGTCCAATGGCTTCGCCACAAACGGACGGGGCTTTTTTGGGTGGATTACGAGTTATGGCAGTAGATGGAACAGTGATAGATGTCCCTGATAGTGCAGCCAATGCCAGAGTTTTTGGGTATCCGGGAACACGTCCCGGGACTAAAGCTGCTTTCCCAAAAGTAAGATTAGTGCTGCTGGTAGAAACAGGAACTCATCTAATTGTTGATGCGTTAATGTGTCCATATCGGATTGGGGAGCGGGTTCGGGTTCAAAAACTCCTCCGGTCAGTAACAGCAGGAATGCTGCTGATGTGGGACAGGGGATTGCACTCTTATAAAATGGTCAATGCGACACTTAAACAATCTTGTCACTACTTAGGTCGATTACCTGCCAATGTCAAATTTGAGGTTGAACAAGTTTTAGAAGATGGCTCTTATTTAAGTTGGATAAATCCCGATGGTAAATCTCGCAAACAAGGTGCAGTAAAAATTCAAGTCAGAATCATTGAGTACACAATTGACTCGGATGCGGAGCCAAAAACTTATCGTCTGATTACCAGTTTGATGGATGTAACGGTTTTTCCAGCTTTATTATTAGCAGCCGAATACCACCAACGATGGGAAATCGAAAGTACAATTGATGAACTTAAAACTCATCTTCTAGGTCGCAAAACTCCCATTCGTTCTCTCAAACCTCGTGAAGTTGTTCAAGAAATTTATGGCTGGCTACTTGGACATTGGTGCATCCGTTGTTTAATGTTTCAAGCGGCCCAAAGAGCGGGAATTTCACCGTTACGGATTGGTTTTACTGGTACTCTGAATGTGATAAGGCGGGCAATTCCTAATTTTCAAAATATTGAACAATCTCAACTATCCCCTTTTTTTTTTCAAGGGCTGATTCGCGACATTTTGGATGAAAAGATCCCAAAACGTCAGGGTCGAAATAATCCCCGCGTTGTGAAAAAACCTCGCTCCAAATTTTTGTCCAAAAAACCTTTTCATAGAGGTACTGGTACTCAGCGCCAGGAGCTTCATTTTTCTATTCTCAGTACCGCTTAGACCTTAACCGAGAAGTATTG
>NZ_JAUBVX010000125.1:0-1480 GCF_036706065.1 Microcoleus sp. A2-C3
CACAAACGAACATAAATTTGATTTCCCAAAAATCCATCAGTACACCTATACATAGAAAATGATTTAGGATTGCTATAGACGCTAAAATCATCGGAACTCAACACACCAGCAAACTCGTTCCCCAGCATTGTCTCTAATTCGGCTCTACTGCGAGTGTCTGCGGCATGAAACAGCCAAAAATCTTGACCTGTGGCTGTCCACAACCATTCTTTTACTCCCTTGACACACCACGGAGTTTCATCGACATGGACGTTGGCTTGCAATGGTGCCCATTTCCATAGCTCTTCAACGGCAGGCTTTACAGCATCAGCTACCCGCGCATTCGTTGCTTGTAAAGTACCGATCCCAATTTCAATTCCACCTAATTCCCGTAGAAATTCTTGTTGTTTTTCATAGGATATGTGCCCATAATTACCTAACCAGCTCAATAATGCTTGTAGGTCGATGCTTAAGTCTTGTCCTGGAACTATCCCGGATGCTGGTGCACCCATCACCATTGCTCCGCATTCATTACATTGACATTTGACTCGTTGATATTCCACCACTTCAATTGGTAAGGCTGCTAAACACACTACTTGTTGCTTGCTATAACCAATCGCATCACTTAATTCTCTGCTACCACAATGCTCACTCTTAGTCCGGAGTGCTGATTTGATATCTATCTACTCGCCCAAATCCTTTTCGGGTTTTACCGATATGTCCCGGCTGTCCTCCTGGTTTGCGCTTTGCCTCGGACTCTGACTCTTTTGAGTTGTCAACTTTGGCTGTCTCTGATTTCTGTATCAGATCGCTCGATGGTGGTTTCGATGATGTTTTACTATTGCTGGGCTGTCTCTCTTTGAGGTTTTCGAGCTCTTGTTGTAATTTTTCAATCAGCTTTTGTTGGGTTAGCACAATTTTGACCAGATCCTCACGGCTCAACTGGTCAACTATTTCTAATTTTAGTGCTGCTGATAACTCTGGCTTTTCGCTCATCTGACTACATTACCATATTTTTCGGCTCTGGATGAACTATTTTTTACCTGAATCCTTACGTTCCACCAAATAGCACAAGAGTGATTTTCCAACTTCTTCGACAACAAAAACTTCTTCCTTGCTAATCACAAAACTCGCTGCTGTCAGGGTATCATAGCAATCCGATCTGAGTCGCAAAAGATAACAACCCAACGATCGGGAGTATCTCATTTTTGCAACAAGGATTTTTTCTTTGAGTGCCGTCCCCGTTCGCGAGGTATGTAACTAGGACTTACGCATTGACAAAATAACTCTCATAGTGCATTTATAAATATGAGTGGTCTAGAAACAGGTATTTGACAATGAGAAAAACTACCAAACCCTCGACAGCACAATGCAAGGCCAGAAAAGTATATTTTATTTTTGCTCTTAGAACCAAAGTTTGGGGAGTGTAATAGATTAGCAGAGATATTGGGAGATGTTTCGCATGATTCTATCAATCGCTTTTTATTAAGAGAAAGATATG
>NZ_JAUBVX010000126.1:0-1468 GCF_036706065.1 Microcoleus sp. A2-C3
TCGGTTCATGGTTAGAGATACCAATGCAATCAAAACTCATATATTTTGTTCACTTCAAGCATTTGTTAAATTGGAGTTGATGCGGTCTGAAAAGATAATTTGTAATTGGTATCAAGTACAAAGAAATATGTTCACTTTAGTTATACGTGAGCATATTTTTGGCTTTCCTTCAGAGTGATGCTATGGTCGAGAATACATAGATAATGTTTTTTGTCAATGCGTAACTCCTATAATACTCGCGAACGGGACAGCACTACAATAGCAAAACTGAGATGCTCCCTAACGACCGATTGTATTACTAGACTACTTGTATAGCAATGATTTCAGCATTTCCAGATCTAGCAAATCAACTATGATTGCTATATTCCATCGTTCAATATAACTGGTTAATCAGCCTTCGGATGCGATAGACTGATGCCGTTTACGGGCCTAAAACCCTAACAGAGACGGGACAATGGTCGATATAAATCTTGGCACATTGGCGAATGACACTCGGTAGGGAATCCCATAATGCTTGAGTAGATATCAAGGAGCGCTTCCCAATTTGACATCCGAATCACTTCCCAAGTCTTGGCATCCATCGCGTTCCCAGACCGATCGTTGATTCCCTTTGTCCTATACTTTCATACCACAGTTCATCGATTCATCGATTTGGACAGTGTATTTTCCGATTTCTTTCGGGATGACTGTGACCGGAGGGTTCTACGGCCGCACAGAATTGGTTCACGCAATCAGAGAAGCCAGCTCTGGCAAATACCCATCAAGGAGGGCCCTTGCTGGGCGAGGGAAATCCGCTCAGAAAAGAAGCAACTAGATTTGTACCAACCTGTGGGTGTATTCGGAAGCCCGTGTCTGGCGTGTTACTGAGCTTGGTTCTCAGTCCCTAAAACGCTTGAAATTCCCTAGTCTGTAGGTATGTATTGCCCCTTAGCGTATTGGTGCGATCAATTTATTTACCTCATCCTACAGGCTGGCGTCCGTAGTCACCTGTTAAAAAAAGCAGATTTAACGATCGCAGCCTTCGAGATTTCAATGGTTTCAAAGACTTTTATCCAGACTCAGCAGAAACGCCAGACAGGGCTAGTGTATTAGGATTGCCAAAATCTTATATTCAACCAATTGGCGAACACAGTCGCGACATTATTTGTGGTGAAAAAATTCCCCCACGAGTCATCTCATTTTTCATCACATCCAGGTATCTGTTCAATAAATCGGGGTAGACTACCGTGTTAGCAACGATTTTGCGATATTTGAGGCTCGTCAGTGAGCGATCCCCCTTTGATTGAGCGGATACAAGAATTACTATATATAAGTTAAGCAAAGCCAGTTTCCCAGCAATATCTTTGGTATTGGTTTACCCATATCTATATATAGTAGCAATTTCACCTCTGGAGAATTCTACCTACCCTTCATGACCAACCGCCGATCAAAACCGACTTTCCAGGTCAAAAAGCAGCCCCCAACCATA
>NZ_JAUBVX010000127.1:0-1454 GCF_036706065.1 Microcoleus sp. A2-C3
CAGGGTAAGAGCATCTAATTTGGTATAAAATGTACTTGAAAAATTACTTCAGTCATGGTAATAGGCAGGTGAAAATATCTAGATTTAGTATGAGTTATACTTGTTGGTCAATAAGTTGGCCCGCCCGTGGGGCTAAAAACAGCTAGGCTCTTCCAAAAATTACCAAGGAATACTAAAATGTCTCAGGGTTTTCAAATTCAACTTGCTGATCAGAAAAATTCTCGTGCTCAGACTAAGAAGAAAGATGTGCCAGAAATGAGAGATATCCAACTGAGTCTATTAAAGCACTTTGGAGAACTCAAAGACCATCGAGTAGAGCTTCCTTGAAAAACATCAATTCACCGACATCTTAGTTATTGCAATTTTAGCAATAATTGCCGGGGCGCAAGGCTGGGAAGACATGGAGAATTATGGTATCAGTAAAAAAGAATGGTTAGAAGAGTTTTTGGAATTACCGAACGGCATCCCTTCTGATGATACATTTCGCAGGGTATTTCAGTTCATCGATCCAGAGGCCTTGAATCGTTGCTTTTTGGGTTGGGTAGAAACTATCGTTAATTCAATGGGGGGCGAAGTTATTCCCATAGATGGTAAGACAATTAGAGGTTCTTATGACCGAAATCAAGGTCAATCAGCACTCCATATTGTTAGTGCATGGGCTAGCGATCAACGCTTAGTTCTGGCACAGATGAAGGTTGAAGATAAATCCAATGAAATTACTGCCATTCCCGCATTGTTAGAGTTGCTAGATATCACAGGTTCTATTATCACTATTGATGCTATGGGGACACAAACTGAAATTGCTCAAAAAATTATTGAGAAAAAGGCAGATTATGTACTGGCACTTAAAGCTAACCATCCGACTTTATACTCTCAAGTTACAAAATGGTTTAAAGAAGCGGCTGCACAGGATTTTAAATCTGTTGATGTCAGCTACGACAAACAGATTAATTCAGGACATCATCGCACGGAAAATCGTCAAGTTTGGGCTGTGCCAATTTCGGCGATTGGTGAACTTTATCAACCCCGGATTTGGGCAGGACTCAAAAGTGTTGTTATGGTGATTCGTGTCCGTCATCTTTGGAATAAGACCACAAGTGAGGTTCATTTTTATTTGACTTCTTTAGAACATGATGCTGAACGTTTAGGTCAGGCTATCCGCAAACATTGGAGTATTGAAAATCAGGCTCATTGGACACTCGATTGTACTTTTGGTGAGGACGCTTGTAGAATTCGTTCCGGTCACAGTCCTCGGAATATTGCTGTGATCAGACGCATAGCGCTTAATGCCCTCAATCGCGAACAAACTTGTCAACGTAGTCTCCGACAAAAAATGAAGCGGGCAGCTATGAATAATGATTATATGTTTCTGGTTCTGACTTCTTGTTTCGCCGATCATATCTTAGGTTCTTCTGAACCTTTGTGTCAAGCTTAATGAAGATGCTCTTACCCTG
>NZ_JAUBVX010000128.1:0-1448 GCF_036706065.1 Microcoleus sp. A2-C3
CTCATTCTCTCCCGGCGCGGTGGCTCTAGTTCTTCTTTTGCCACCGTTCTCATCTTTAGTTAGTCTAAACTACAGTCTTTTAATGTTTTGGCATCTCGTCGAGCCCATGCAGTGTGGTCGATTGCTACTAATATGTGTTCTGTTGGGGGTGCTTCTTTCTGTAATTGCTCCAGATACAACTCCATCAGTTTTTTTCGGTCTGGTCTACAGTCTTGTAATGCTTCATAGATGCTTGGCCATTGACGCTTGAATAATGGATTTAGTGAAAATTCCGCTAAACATGACGCATTCGGAGTGGTCATCACTGCATCCATCAGCTCAAATGTCGCATCTTTCGCTTGCACCAATAACTCGTATGCTGCTTGACGAAAGTCCTTTAATCGTTCACTGTTCATTTAAGGAGTGGATAGGTTTTATTTTTCACCCTCATTCTCTCCTAGCGCGGTGGCTCTAGTTCTTCTTTTGCCACCGTTCTCATCTTTGGTTAGTCTAAACTACAGTAGTTCAATTACACGCGCAATTATCAAAGCATACTTAGAAGTTTTCATCGAAAATCTTGTCAATGAATACAGAGGCAGGGTAATACCGAAACTTGATATTCCAGCAGCATATTTATCATGCAAGTCCTCCAAAGGTCAATTGAAACCGTTTCAGGCTGCTATTATGCCGTCAGAGTTGCTGCGGATTAACGAGTTTGAAAGAGGTTTCAGCAGCAGCTTAGGTACAACATATGAAGAATGTGCAAAACTCATTGCTTTGGAACATCACCAAGAAGCAAGCAGAAGCTATGAAATTTCTGGCGAAGTTAGAATAGAGGCTATTCATGAAATTGAGCGTCAGATAGCGCTATTTGAGCAGTCAGCCGACAAAAATGCAAATAAACCTGCTTTTGAAGAAATGATAGAAGCTGTTCTTGAGGCTCCCAAAACTAACCATTTAGTTACGCGATCGGTCAAAGCAGATTTGTACGTGCTTGCCCGTGACGGCAGGAAGTTTTTCTTTGAGATTAAAGGATCGAAGCCGAATAAAGGACAATGCTTGGAGGTAATTCAACGGCTGTTGAGGTTTCATTTACTGTGTGGAGAGTATCGCCCTGATACTCAATCTTACTATGCTATGGCTTACAATCCTTACGGCCCAAATCGTTCTGATTATAAATGGTCAGTGGCAAGGAAGTACACGCCTTTCGATCAAGCTATAATTATGGGACAGGAGTTTTGGAATATCATAGGAGGAGAGACTGCCTATGAAGAACTTTTGGATATATATCAAGAAGTCGGACGGGAGAAGGGTAAGTATATGCTTGATGCTCTTGCTTTTGGATTTTAGGGGTTAAAATAATGAACATAGGGTTAAATTTAGATAGAGGACTGGTAGTGCCCTGAAGGAAAGGATCAAGAGAATTAAACTGAATTCAAAGAAAGTAGGCGTTTAGAGTTGTAAATTAG
>NZ_JAUBVX010000129.1:0-1436 GCF_036706065.1 Microcoleus sp. A2-C3
TGTTACTCAAAAACTCAAGAGGGAGAAGATTAAATAACTAATCTTGAAGACTTTTTGCGTCGAGAAACCCGTTTTTTAACGGTGGGATATCGCGGTGCTACCGTCCGTACTCTTCCTGTTTCCCAGCCGGGGGATTTTCCCCTCTGTTTAGGCATTTTCGCGGGAGTGCCAATGTCAACTAAAACCGACAACATTGACTGGGCAACACGTCCAGGAGTTAAATTGATATTAGCAGATTGCCAAGGTAAGATATTCTCGACGACTAAATCCCTAGCTAGCCAGAGTTGCCAACTCATCAATGGCATTAAATCGCTCCAGCGCTCAGATTGTTCGGGAGTTCTCAAGTTAGGCAATGTCCAATGTAATCTTTGCTTAGCAAATCTATACCAATGATCAACTCCAAAACGTCGTAAATACTTAAACCAAACAGTTTCTAAGGGTAGAGTTAGTTCTCCCACCCAAGCCAACCACAAGGGTGGAAACGGCTGACCGTTTGACATCGGCTTCATTCTTTCGACTAGAATTAAATTGACTCTTTGTCCAGCGGCACGATAAAAATGTAAGTCAAGCCATTGCCTGACTCGAACTTGTCCCAACTCTGGATGTTTGTCAATTTCAATCACAGCATCCGCTTGGAGCCATGTGCTTGGGTCATTGAGTCTCATTTTCTGCCCGTGCTTACGTGGTCTACCGCGACCACTATAGGGTGGTGGTGCTGACCACAAACAGGCATTGCTTCGGACTCTCATTAAACAATCGGCTTGAATATCTGCTATTGCCAGTACCCAACTGGCATTGCCATATTCTCGATCTAAAACTGCTAAGACTGGATTGATGCTCTGTTCACAGACAAGTTTGAGTTGGGAAGCTGCTTGAAGTATTGGTGAAGACCCACTACTAATTCTTTCATGGAGTAGGGGTAATGCCCAACTTCCTTGCGCTTCAGGTATCCACGCAATTGTACTGTACCCCTGTCCAATAATTACGCCTTCCTGATATTCATGGGTTCTCTCTTTTAAGGTTTTGGCATCGGGTCTCGCCCATGCAGTGTGGTCAATTGCCACTAATATATGTTCTGTTGCGGGTACTTGCTGTTCTAATTCCTCTCGATACAGCATCATCAGTTTTTTTCGGTCTGGCCTACAGTCTTGCAATGCCTCGTAGACGCTTGGCCATTGACGATTGAATAGCGGGCTGAGTGAAAATTCTGCTAAACATGACGCATTTGGGCGTGGTCATCACTGCATCCATCAGCTCGAATGTTGCATCTTTCGCTTTTACTAATAACTCGTATGCTGCTTGACGAAATTCCTTTAATCGTTCAGTGTTCATTTAGGGAGTCGATGGGTTTCTATTTCACCCTCATTCTCTCCCGGCGCGGTGGCTCTAGTTCTTCTTTTGCCACCGTTCTCATCTTTATTTAGTCTAAACTACAG
>NZ_JAUBVX010000130.1:0-1301 GCF_036706065.1 Microcoleus sp. A2-C3
TTTGAGTAACAGCTTGCCTGCTCTTCAAAGCCAGCTACTTTTAGCTGCGACTATTTTTTAGTCTAAACTACAGTTACGAAGATTTGAGGATTAAAAATATGGTGAAGAATCACTGTCTGGCTAAATCAATTAACGACGCTTCTTGGTATCAGTTCCGAGTCTGGCTGGAGTATTTCGGTAAAGTATTCGGAAGAATTACGATCGCCGTAATACCCAACGGGACAAGCCAGGAATGCTATAACTGTGGAACGATTGTGAAGAAAAGTCTATCAACACGAACTCACGCTTGTAAATGTGGATGTGTGATGGACAGAGATTGGAATGCAGCTAGAGTCATCTTCGGTCGAGGATTAAGTACGGTAGAGCATACCGGAACTTGGGGTAATACCCTAAACGCTTGTGGAGAAATGACCGCTACCGATGTTGAAGCAATTCTGCATCGGCAAGTCAATTCTGTGAATCAAGAATCCCCATGCCTTGAGGCTGGGGAGTGTCAATGAGTTCGAGCCAATAAAGGAGCTGCCTGCAATAACTGCTGAGTATAAGGGTGCTGCGGATTAGTAAAAATATCCCTAGTCTTCCCGATTTCGACAATTTTTCCGGCATTCATTACCGCAATGCGATCGCAAAAAAACCTCGCCACCCACAAATCGTGCGTAATAAACAGATAAGTCAAATTAAATTCCTGCTTCAACTCCAACATCAGTTCTAATACTTGAGTCTGCACGCTAGCATCCAGCATACTCACCGGTTCATCGCAAATAATCAGTTGCGGCCGAGTAATCAAAGCCCGCGCGATCGAAACCCGCTGCTGTTGTCCGCCTGAAAGTTCCCCCGGATAGCGACGAAAGAAATCCTCCCCAGGAGTCAAACCCACCCGCTCTAACATTTGGATTACTTGTTTTTTAGCTTCCTCTGCATTAGCTAATTTGTGAATAAACAAAGGGTCAGCAATACTTTGTCCCACAGTCATCATCGGATTCAAGCAAGCGTGGGGGTCTTGAAATATCATTTGCATTTGACGGCGGTGCTTCCTGACAGCATCGCGCCCCAGGGCAGTGATATCTATTCCTTGAAATTCCACTTTGCCGCCAGTAGGGGGAATTAGCTGCAAAATCGATCGCGATAACGTACTTTTGCCGCAGCCGGACTCCCCTACCAGCCCTAGGATTTCCCCCCGTTCTAGCTCTAAGCTAACCCCATCTACAGCTTTAATTACCTGGCGATTCCTCGAAAATAATTGGTCTAATAAATTGCTTTCTAAACTGTAGTGCTGCTGCAAATTCGTCACTGTCAACAGA
>NZ_JAUBVX010000131.1:0-1299 GCF_036706065.1 Microcoleus sp. A2-C3
AAACCCCCATCAAGCGATCTGATACAGAAATCAGAGACAGCCAAAGTTGATAGCTCAAAAGAGTCAGAGTCCGAGCCCGCATCGCAAACCAGGAGGACAGCCTGGACATATCGGCAAAACCCGAAAAGGGTTTGGACGAGTGGATAGATATCAAATCAGCACTCCTGAAACTTGTGAGCATTGTGGCAGCAGAGAATTAAGTGAGATGATTGGCTACAGCAAGCAGCAGGTAGCGTGTGCCGGTTGCCAGACCAATTGAAGTAGTGGAATATCGACGGGTCAAATGTCAGTGTAATGAATGTGGAGCCATAGTGATTGCACCCGTCTCACCGGGTATAGTGCCAGGACAAGATTTGAGTATCGACCTACAAGCATTATTGGTATGGCTAGGTAATTATGGGCACATATCTTACGAAAAGCAACAAGAGTTCCTGCGCGAACTAGGTGGAATCGAAATAGGGATAGGGACATTACAAGCCACAAATGCGCGGGTAGCCAATGCTGTAAAACCCGCCGTTGCCGACTTATGGAAATGGGCACCATTACAAGCTTTCCGTCCATGTCGATGAAACCCCTTGGTGTGTCAAGGGAGTCAAAGAATGGTTATGGACAGCTACGGGTCAAGATTTTTGCTTGTTTCATGCGGCGGATACTCGGAGTAGAGCCGAATTAGAGACGATGCTGGGGAGCGAGTTTGCTGGAGTGTTGAGTTCTGATGACTTTAGCGTATACAACGGTGTGATTGTTGGAGCGCAGCAAAAATGTCTAGCCCATCTACGGCGACATTTTAAGAAAGTTCTGCTTATAGGTCACGGTAACAATACTGTCGTCGCCTCTGCGTTCTTGGAATTAATTGATGAGGCATTTCGACAACATCGAAAATGGCGCGAACACCAACAAGAGCTTGATTATCATGCTTGGGCGAGGGACTTTAAGACCAGGTTGGCAGAATTGTTAAATACTTGGCAAGGTCAAGTTGGTCATGCCGCTGGACTGTTATTGCGCTCCTTGCGTGAGAAAGCGCAGCAATGGTGGTATTTTTTAGACCATCCTTCCATTCCTCCTGATAATAATTTAGCAGAACGTTCTCTCCGATTAGCCGTGACGAAGCGTAAGGTATCAGGGGGTTCCAGGTCAATGTTTCGGTTTGAACAAACTGCTGATTTGTTATCTGTGATTCAGACTTGTAGATTTCAAGGTAAAAGTGCAATGGCTTTTTTCCGTGATGCTATATCTGCCCATTTTTGTGACTTATTTATGCCTTCTTTAATTCCCCAATCTTAGACCTGAATCCTTACA
>NZ_JAUBVX010000132.1:0-1178 GCF_036706065.1 Microcoleus sp. A2-C3
CAGGGCTATTTCATTCTGGTTGAGTAGCTGATATGATAATAAAGTATTGTAGTCATTCACATGATATGTCATGTCTCAAATTGCCATTGTCGAAGCCTTCGCAGACCTACCCGATACCCGTCGAAGAGCAGGGCAACGCCATCATCAAGCGCTGTGTTTAGCCTTGTTTACGCTAGGTGTTGCTGCCGGAAATCGTGGATTTCTGGCGATTGGGGATTGGTTAAAAGCCCATCACGAGCAATTAGTGACTTTATTTCAACCACCTTCCGAGCGATTACCCTCCTACAGCACGATTCGGCGGACATTACTGCGGTTAGAATATCAGACTTATTCTGGTTGTTTATCGAAGTTTTTTGGGATTCAACCTTTGCCCTCTGAAACGATTGCGTTGGATGGCAAAGTATTGCGCGGGTCTTATGAATGTCCCACTGACGACCCAACAGTCGATTCCCATCCAGCAATTATGCTAGTAAGTGCGTATATTGTGGAACGTGGGTTGATTCTCGAACCCTATGAGGTGGATTCAAAAACGAATGAAATCACGGCAATCCCTGCTTTTATTGAGCAGATGGCGCTTAAAGGTGTAGTGTTCGCCTTTGATGCCATCAGCACCCAAAAAAAACTGCTCAGATCATAATTGATAGTGATAATGATTACTTGGGTGCGCTCAAAGGTAATCAATCTGGATTATTGACCGCAGTAGAAGCCGCATTTCAACCGCAAGAAACCTCATTTCAGATGAATAAAGGGCATGGTCGGATTGAAAAACGTACCGTCAGCATCAGTCAAGACTTGACGGAAATTCCTGATTTTCCGGGACTAAAAACCTTAATTCGAGTTGAATCAGAACGCCATGTCTATCGAGCGAACATCATTGAATCCTCTACCGAAACTCGCTACTACGTCTCTTCATTAACTGAAACAGCCGCTTGCTTTGCTCAAAGAATTCGAGGCTATTGGGGAGTCGAAAACAAGGTTCATTATGTCCGTGATGTGACTCAAGGGGAAGATGCTTGCCGGATTCGCACCGTTGGACTCGTTCAGTCTTGGGCAATCGCACGGAATTTTGCCTTGAATTTGTATCGCGATCATGGCTTCCAAAACATGGCTCAAGCTCAACGTCTCGCTGGCTTTAGTTGTAGCATACTCAAAGATCTGTTTAGAATGAAATAGCCCTG
>NZ_JAUBVX010000133.1:0-1146 GCF_036706065.1 Microcoleus sp. A2-C3
GAGGTACTGGTACTCAGCGCCAGGAGCTTCATTTTTCTATTCTCAGTACCGCTTAGACCTTAACCGAGAAGTATTGACTCATGTTCTTTAGCTAAATTAATAGCGCGATCGTAGCACTCAATCGCCTGAGCATTTTCACCCAAAACTCGATGTTGCTCTGCTTCCACTAGATATAATTTATGGAGGTGAGTCATCGGAGCAGACTGCGCCCATTTTTTGAGTTTTTTTCGGTTAGCTTTCACCTTTGCGAGGATGAGTTTTTGTTCGAATTTTGGTGTATCAGAATAAATAGCAAGATGGACTAAAGAATGGTAGAAATGGTAAAGAGGAATCGTTCCTACAGCACTATCGCTATATTTATCTGCTGACTTAGCATTGGACAGAGCTTGTTCATAATCTTGAAAAAGATAGCAGAGAACTAACTTGTGAAAATAGAGGGAGCGACAAATATTTTCAGCATTTGCCTCTAGATGCAGAGGTAACATTTTTATTTCATCATAGCTGTTACCGATTAAAAGACACCTATCTTCAGATTGCCCCATTAAGTTCAATACAACCTGTCGATTGAGTTCGTTATAGTAATATGATGTTTCTAGCTTGAGTTGGCCCAGAGCATTACTATACATTGCCATCTCTCCCTCGACTGTTGCCAATTCCTTGCCCAATACATAGGAATGGTAACAGTATACGCAAGCTGAATAAGCCGCATATTCTAAGTCTCCAGTTTCTAAAGCGAGCGAGTAAGCATCCCGCAAAGGATTTAAGGTTTCTCTCAGATGTTATTTCCAGTGCTTGATAAAGTAATTAACCATAAAAATTATCCGAGCTTGGAATTTTTTGTCATTAAACTTATCGACCAGCTTAAGAGCCAGTTGACCAAATTGATAGCCAGCCTCAATGTCTCCTACAGCTTCCCCAGAAAGAATGAGTCCGTAAGCAGCATAGGCATAGGAAGAGACAGAAGTATTTCCATATTTGATTGATAAATTAACTTGTTTCAACACAATCAGCCCAAGCAATTCAGGCGCTGCCAAATAGGCAGAAGAGGCTACACGCGATAGGATACTCATATAGCAATCCTAAATCATTTTCTATGTATAGGTGTACTGATGGATTTTGGGGAAATCAAATTTATGTTCTTTTGTA
>NZ_JAUBVX010000134.1:0-1141 GCF_036706065.1 Microcoleus sp. A2-C3
GGGACAGACAGACGACAATTCATGGCATTCGTAGTCAAAGGTTTGGGAATAGGTGGACAGACCTTGGCAGAACGGGAATTGGGATGGAATAGGCGCACCATCCGTAAAGGAATGCAAGAGTTGAAAAGTGGTCAGCCAATTATTGATGGTTTCCATCGTAGTGGGCGTAAACGGGTTGAAACACAATTACCCAACTTATTGAATGATCTTAAATTGTTAGCAGACCCAGAAAGTCAAACTGACCCTAGCTTTAAGAGTACACGATTATATACACGAATTACCGCCAGTGAAGTCCGTCGTCAACTAATAGAACAATTTGGTTATAGTGATGAAGAACTACCGACCGTTGAAACAATTCGACGAAAATTGAATGACTTGGGTTATAGCTTAAAACGAGTTCTTAAAACTAAACCCATCAAGAAGATTCCAGAAACTGAAGCCATTTTTAAACAGGTAACACAAATTAATACAGAAGCTGATCGTGACCCTAATACTCTCCGAATCTCCATTGATGCCAAGGCAGCAGTCAAAGTTGGAGAATTTGATCGAGGTGGTAAAAGTCGGATACCAACTCTTGCACTCGATCACGATTTTGCGACCGAATCAACCGTGATTCCCTATGGCATCTTTCTGCCTGAGTACAACGAGTTATTTTTGATTTTCGTTACCTCTAAATTAACGGCTGATTGTATTGTTGATCTACTTGAAAGTTGGTGGCAGACTGTCAAGCATCGTTTTACTCATATTCAAAGATTGGTCATAAATCAGGATAATGGACCAGAAAATAATTCTCGTCGCACTCAGTTTATGAAACGGATTCTAGATTTTGCTACATCATCTCAACTGACGTTACAACTGGCTTATTACCCGCCCTATCATAGCAAATATAACCCGATAGAACGTTGTTTTGGTTGGCTAGAAAAGCATTGGAATGGTAGTTTACTTGATACTGTTGAGACTGTAGTAAATTTTGCAAAAACTCTCACATTTAAGGATAAAAATCCAGTAGTGACATTGGTAGAAACAATTTACTCCACAGGAGTTACACTCAATAAATTAGCTAGGGCAGAAATTGAAACCCAGATTAATCGCCTCCCCAATCTTCAAAAATGGTTCGTGGAAATTTTCGCTAAACCCACAT
>NZ_JAUBVX010000135.1:0-1141 GCF_036706065.1 Microcoleus sp. A2-C3
TAATTATCCCAGCTCATCCGGTCTAAAAATACATATCCTTCAAAACAGCTCGCCGATAGTTTAGCTCCAAATTCTACGCTTTTTCCGGCTTTTCCTCTTACTATAGGGCGGATGTGGGGCTGACTTAAACTTACTATTCTATCTTCTATGCTCTGTTTGTTATTTTCAAACAACCACTGTTGTTGGCGATAGACTTCTGTTAGAACTAGCAAAGTTTTATATTGCTTTTTATTCAGACTTTCTAGACCCGCACCTGACTCAATTAGTTGTTCAATATGACCTAAATTTCTTTTGATGTATTGGAGTTGTTTCTTAATTGCCTGTTTTCTTTTCTTGCGAGTTGGTCGTCTTTGCTTGGCTAATGCTAAGTAGTCCTTTCTTGCTAGATTGCGGTAGGTTCTTGGTTTTTGGTTGGTTTGATCTTTGATCTGCTTATACAGGATATCTATAATTTTTTCGGTATGAACTCTGGCTTTGTTTAATAGTCCTAAGTCAGTCGGATAGGTAATGTCGGCTGGCGCGCAGGTTGCGTCTATGATTAGTTTGCCGCGATTGGGTGACTCATTTGTAGCGTCTGAATCCTTTTTTTTTTCAGTTTTAACTGGGGTGATGGAGCGCATTTTTTCAACCATGCGTTCGTTCACTTTGTTAATTAAGTTCGGAGTAATTCGTTGCCTAAAATGTACTAATAATGATGGGTCAAATGGTAGCTCATTACTATAGCTTGATTGACCGATAAAGTATTGCAGATAGGGGTTTTCACGGATCTGTTCGACAGTTTCGCGGTCGCTAATTCCCAGCTTTTCTTTGATAATTAATGCCCCCAATGCCATCCGAAATGATTTGGCTGGTGCCCCCTTTTCTGTGGGGAAGTTTTCCGCGTATTCTGATTCAAATTCTGACCACGGGATTAGTTCGCCCATTTTGACCCAACGGTTGTCTGGTGACAACCTTCCACATGAGGGAAGTTCAAAGTCGGAGGGTGAGGGAGGAGCAAGCTCAGCTTTTTTGTACACGATCGCACTGGGTGATGCACGGGTTTTGATCTATTTTACCTGTTTATCTTGCACTTTATTCTCGATCGCAGTATCGAAACTCAGACGAGGCAATATGTGCTCGATTATTCAGCAAGCCCTAATTA
>NZ_JAUBVX010000136.1:0-1088 GCF_036706065.1 Microcoleus sp. A2-C3
TAAGTAGTTAAGCAAAATTAATTACATAATTATCTCCAAATTCTTTAAGAATTTTTTCGACAGATGAAACAAGAGATTCCCAGCTAGAGTAGGCATCTATTTTGAGCCATTGATATTTGATAAACCGCCACAAAATCTCAATTAAATTCAATTCAGGTGAATAAGTCGGCAATTCAAATATAGTTAAACCGCGTTCTTTCCATTCTTCAATTTTCTCGAAAATGGCATTGCTAGTATGAATAGAAGCTTGATCTACTACAATATATGTTGGCTTCTCCACCACAGCAAAGAAAGTATCAATACAGGCTATGATTACATCTGAATTAATAGTCTGCTCTGAAACATAAGCATGAAGATTATTTTGCCTATTCATGATTCCCAAGACATTTAAACGCTTAGTTCTACGACTATTAATTGACAAATATTCACCAATATCTTGCCATCCATAAGGGACACAAGGGATGCCACAAAATCCGGATTCATCCAAATAGTATAAATCAATTTTACCCTCATCTTCTAATTGTTTTAATTCTGACAATTTTTCTTTTTTTTCCTTGTATTCTATGGGGTCTGGCTTACCGCCAACACCTCGACGCATCCTATGCCAACTCATTCTTTTTTTTTAATTATTCTCTTAATTGTTTCCGTACTTGTATTAATACACCATTCTTTTTTAATTTTTTGTACTACTTGCTTTAATTGTCTTGGTTGCAATTTTACCCAGTCTCTAATTTGATCTGATTCTGCGGAATTAAATGTTTTTTTTCTGCCTCTACCTGGTTTATTGTATAATCCGAGCATTCCCTCATTTTCCCATCGATTCAACCAGTTATACATGGTTTTATAACTAACTTTAAAAATTTTCATCAAACTTTTATTTTTGATATTTTCTGAAGCTAAAATTAAAAAATGTGCTCTTTGGCGCACTTGATGATGTCTGCTTTGGCGATAAATTCGGTTTAGCAATTTCAACGAAAGTGGATTGACATCTCGAAGTAAAAACATATAAATTCTCTTTGAATACAGCTCAATAGTTTTATTATATCATATTAGTTGTTTTGTGTAATTAATTTTGTTGAGCTACTTAA
>NZ_JAUBVX010000137.1:0-1075 GCF_036706065.1 Microcoleus sp. A2-C3
TTTATCGTCGTCAGATAACTTATTTTCTGCTTTCAACAATGTATATTTACTTCCTTTTAAACTATCCAATAATTTAGCTTTTTCTTTCGCTTTCAGCGATAATGCTGCCTTTTTTTGCTCAATTCTCGACTGATTTAATTCCTCATGAATCATTTTTGTCACATGAAATCTATGTATCGGCTCAATAAGTAGGGGTAGCAGTTATTCTAGTTGCCAAGACAAGCCCAAGGGATGAAGAGAAGACTTGGAGCGAATAATAGTAGATAGAGAGGGAATAATTCCAAGTTGAGAAATTCGGTCACGGACATAATCAAAAAAACTGATTCCCAACTGACGAGTAGTAGCAACAAGAGACATAAAAGTATCCCATGCCTGAGTACCCTCAATCGTCTGAGTTGCATAGCTAATATTACGTCGCTGCACCATAGTTCTGGCAGCTAACTCAGCCGGATTATTGTGTAAAGGTAATTCAGGATGCTCTAAAACTCTCAGCAACTCCGATACTTTTGTCGCAGTTAATTGTTTGCGTTCATCCAACAATTCATAGCCGCTTGGAGTTTCAAAAAGCCGCCGAAATTTCGACCTTAAAAGCAGTGCCGCTTCGGGAATGGGAGCATCTTTATAAGCTAATAAGTAATTGCTCAACTAGGGGAAAAAAGGGAGCCATCAATAGAGAGAGCTTGTTGAATAGATTGATAAGCAGTTAAACCCTGACGTTTGCCAGTATTGACAACCGAACGAACGGCAGCAAACAAATCTCTGCCCCATTCCGAACGGAAGCCATTAGTCACACGGCGAAATATTACACTCATCCGAATCGCCTGTTCACTACTATTATTTGTGGGTGGAATCCCCGCATCTTCCAGAAATAGAAATAAATTGTCAATTAGCCCACCATAGCGTTTTCGTAACCGGATACCATCCAGATGATGTGGCGCTAAATTCAAAATTCTAGTTAATCTTTCCTGTAAATTTTTTCGATATCGATTGAGTCTAGTATCGTCGATTCTTTCTCGTCGTCGATGGATGATAAAAGCTCTTAATAATAACCTCTTCATCGCTGGGGCGAAAATCC